>NZ_JBHYKH010000115.1:1136-20368 GCF_042741275.1 Streptomyces sp. NPDC058964 | reverse complement strand
CCTCCCGACTGTCCGCCCCCCCCCCCCCCCCGCGCGGGGGGGGGGCGGGGGGGGGGCCGCCCCCCCCCCCCCCCCGGGCGGGGCCCCCCCCGCGGCGCCCGGCCCCCCACGCCGGGGCGGAACTACTTGGTGAGCCCGGGGTACAGCGGGTGCTTGTCGGCCAGGGCCTCGACCCGTGCCTTCAGGGACTCCGCGTCGTAGGACGGCTTCAGCGCCTCGGCGATCACGTCGGCGACCTCGGCGAAGTCCTCGGCCGTGAAGCCGCGGGTGGCGAGGGCGGGCGTGCCGATCCGCAGGCCCGACGTCACCATCGGCGGGCGCGGGTCGTTCGGGACCGCGTTGCGGTTGACCGTGATGCCGACCTCGTGCAGGCGGTCCTCGGCCTGCTGGCCGTCCAGCTCGGACTCGCGCAGGTCGACCAGGATCAGGTGCACGTCGGTGCCGCCGGTCAGGACGTTCACCCCGGCCTCCCGGGCGTCGGCCGCGGTGAGCCGCTCGGCGAGGATCCGCGCGCCCTCGACCGTACGGCGCTGGCGCTCCTTGAAGTCCTCCGAGGCGGCGACCTTGAAGGAGACCGCCTTGGCCGCGATCACGTGCTCCAGGGGACCGCCCTGGAAGCCCGGGAACACGGAGGAGTTGAGCTTCTTCGCGAAGTCCTGGCGGGCCAGGATGATGCCGCCGCGCGGGCCGCCCAGCGTCTTGTGCGTGGTGGAGGTGACGACGTCCGCGAACGGGACCGGGTTCGGGTGCAGCCCCGCGGCGACCAGGCCCGCGAAGTGGGCCATGTCGACCCACAGGTACGCCTCGACCTCGTCGGCGATCCGGCGGAACTCGGCGAAGTCCAGCTGCCGCGGGTAGGCCGACCAGCCCGCGATGATCACCTTGGGGCGGTGCTCCTTGGCGAGCCGCTCCACTTCGGCCATGTCGACCAGGCCCGAGTCGTCCACGTGGTAGGCGACCACGTCGAACTGCTTGCCGGAGAAGTTGAGCCGCATCCCGTGGGTCAGGTGGCCGCCGTGGGCCAGGTCCAGACCGAGGATGGTGTCGCCGGGCTTGGCCAGCGCGAAGAGCGCGGCCTGGTTGGCGGAGGCGCCGGAGTGCGGCTGCACGTTGGCGTACTCCGCGCCGAAGAGCTCCTTGACCCGGTCGATCGCGATCTGCTCGGCGACGTCGACGTGCTCGCAGCCGCCGTAGTAGCGGCGGCCCGGGTAGCCCTCGGCGTACTTGTTGGTGAGGACCGAGCCCTGGGCCTCCATGACCGCGACCGGGGCGAAGTTCTCCGAGGCGATCATCTCGAGGGTGGACTGCTGGCGGAGCAGCTCGGCGTCGACCGCGGCGGCCACGTCCGGGTCGAGCTCGTGCAGGGGGGTGTTCAGGACGGACATGCGTCTACGACTCCTCAGCCGGCGGTGTGGGCGGCGTACTCGTCGGCGGAGAGCAGGTCGGCCGGCTCGTCCGTGACGCGTACCTTGAACAGCCAGCCGCCCTCGAAGGGGGCGGAGTTCACCAGCGAGGGGTCGCTGACGACGTCCTCGTTGACCTCGGTGATCTCACCCGTGACCGGCGAGTACAGGTCGGAGACCGACTTCGTCGACTCCAGCTCGCCGCAGGACTCGCCCGCGGTCACCGTGGAGCCGACCTCGGGGAGCTGGGCGTAGACGACATCGCCGAGCGCGTTGGCCGCGAACTCGGTGATGCCGACCGTCGAGACGCCGTCCTCGGCGACCGACAGCCACTCGTGCTCCTTGCTGTAGCGCAGCTGCTGGGGGTTGCTCATGGCCTGAATTCTCCTGTACGCGGGGTTGTGCTGATGACGGGGGGAGTGCTGAAACCGCAGGTGAGCAGGGGTGATGTGCCTGGCATCACAAGCGGGCGGGACGAGTCCGGCGATCAGTCTCTACTTCTGGCGCTTGTAGAAGGGCAGCGCCACGACCTCGTACGGCTCGTGGCTGCCGCGGATGTCCACGCCGACGCCCGCCGTCCCGGCCGCCGAGTGCGCCGCGTCGACGTAGGCGATGGCGATGGGCTTGCCCAGCGTGGGGGAGGGGGCACCCGAGGTGACCTCGCCGACGACCTCGCCGCCGGCGACGACCGCGTACCCCGCGCGCGGGATCCGACGCCCCTCGGCGACCAGGCCGACCAGGACCCGCGGGGGGTTCTGCTCGGCGCGGGCGGCGGCCTCGGCGAGCGCCTCGCGCCCCACGAAGTCGCCGTCCTTCTCGAACTTCACCACGCGGCCGAGCCCGGCGTCGAACGGCGTCAGCGAGGTGGTCAGCTCGTGCCCGTACAGCGGCATGCCCGCCTCCAGGCGGAGCGTGTCCCGGCAGGAGAGGCCGCAGGGGACCAGGCCGACGCCCTCGCCGGCCTTGGTCAGCGCCTGCCACAGCTCGACGGCGTGCTCCGGTTTCACGAACAGCTCGAAGCCGTCCTCGCCGGTGTAGCCGGTGCGGGCGATCAGCGCCGGGACACCGGCGACGGTGCCGGGCAGGCCCGCGTAGTACTTCAGGCCGTCCAGGTCGGCGTCCGTGAGGGACTTCAGGATGCCGGGGGACTCGGGGCCCTGGACCGCGATCAGGGCGTAGGCGTCGCGGTCGTCGCGGACCTCGGCGTCGAAGCCGGACGAACGTTCCACCAGTGCGTCCAGGACCACCTGGGCGTTGGAGGCGTTGGCCACGACCATGTACTCGGTCTCCGCCAGCCGGTAGACGATCAGGTCGTCCAGGATGCCGCCGTCGGCCTGGCAGATCATGGTGTAGCGGGCACGGCCCACACCGACGGAGGCGATGTTGCCGACGAGCGCGAAGTTCAGGAACTTCGCCGCCTCCGCGCCGGTCACGGTGATCTCACCCATGTGGGAGAGGTCGAAGAGCCCGGCCTTCGTGCGCACGGCGAGGTGCTCGTCGCGCTCGGAGCCGTAGCGCAGCGGCATGTCCCAGCCGGCGAAGTCGGTCATGGTCGCACCGAGCGAGCGATGCAGGGCATCGAGCGCGGTGTGACGGAGTTCGGTACTGCTCATCGGTCGGTCGTCTCCCAAGGCGATGGGGGTCCCCCCGCGCGAGCGCAGCCGAACGCGGGGGAGGGCGAGGTCGTTCCTCCCCATCTGTCATCGGAACCTGAGAGGTTCGCCATGACCACCCCTACGGGGACGACCACGGCTTGCACCTTGGGTGGAGCCGCTGTGGCAGCGGCCCGCTTTTCAGATGTGCCTCGCCCGCGCGGTAACGGGGCCTGAGAGATTCAAGGGAGGGACTTGCTCCTTCGGCGCCCCGGCGCGGCCGGGGACTCTCCCGCGCGGATTCAAACGGCCGGTATGCAGTTGGCGGGCACATCATTGCATGCCTCGCCCCGACCGTGGCAGGGCCGCATCTGTAACCGGGCTGTGGCAGTACGCGCATGAAAACGCGAGACACCGGGCATTACCTTCTCTTTACGCTCGACGGGCAGGGGATCTCCGAGCCCAAGGGGAGGACGATCACGGTGAACAGGACCACGGCCTACGCCGCCACCACGGGCGTCGCACTGCCGAAGCAGCCCGCCGCCCCGGCCCGCGAGCGGTGCGGCCGGCGCCCGGCGCCGGTCGTCCGTGATCTGCGCGACCGGGCCGGCCACAGCCCGCACGGCCTGCTCTTCGGTCCCCGCGACCTCGTGGTGATCACCGGCCTGCCGGGCAGCGGCAAGTCCACCCTGATGCACCGCGCCGTCCCGGGCGTCCGCATCGACTCCCAGGACACCCGCGACAGTTGGGACGCCCGCATGCCCCGCTTCCTGCCGTACGCGGTCTACCGGCCCCTGGTCCGGCTCGCCCACTTCGCCGGACTGCGCCGCGCCCTGCGCTCCGGTGAGGGGGTCGTCGTGCACGACTGCGGCACACAGCGCTGGGTGCGCGACTGGCTGGCCCGCGAGGCCCGCCGCCGCGGCGGCGCACTGCACCTGCTGCTGCTCGACGTCACCCCGGGCACCGCGCTGGAGGGCCAGCGCGAGCGCGGCCGAGGTGTCTCGCGGTACGCCTTCCTGCGCCACCGCAGGGCCGCCGCCCGCCTCCTGCGCACGGTGGAACGGGGCAACCTGCCCCGGGGCTGCGACTCGGCGGTGCTGCTGGACCGCGACGCGGCGGACGTGCTGGGCCGGATCGGCTTCACGGGGTGAGGGCGCGGCGCGGGCACCCGCTAGCCTTTCCAGCCATACCAGTGGTTCCCAGCAGGCGGTAGGCAGATGGACTTCCCGGCGGACATTCCCGCGGACTTCCCGGCACAGGCGCACCCCCACCCGCACGGCGGGTGGCCCGGCAACGAGCTCGAGGAGGTGCTGTCCGCGTCCCTCGGCGTGCCCTCGGCCGGCGGCCGGATCGTCGAGGTCCTGGGACGCAGCTTCCTGTGGATCCCGCTGCCCGGCGGCGGCGGCCCGCACAGCGGCCCCCTCGACCTGCCCACGATGGAGATCGGGGGCCAGGTGTACGTCCCGGTGTTCAGCTCCGAGGAGCAGTACCGCCAAGTCGTCGGCTCCCACCTTTCGTACACCATCGCCCCCGCCGTGGAGTTCGCCCGCGGTCTGCCCCCGCAGGTCGGCCTCGCCATCAACCCCGACGGCGTGGTCGGCATCCCGCTCCCGCCGGAGGCGGTGGCCGAGCTGTGCCGCGCGGGCAGCACGCCGCTCGACGGACCCGCGAGCGGCGGCCGCGTCCGCCTCTTCGAGCCCGACTGGCAGGACGACCCGGTCGACTTCCTCGCCGCGGCCTCCGCGGAGTTCGCCACGACGGGCGTGGTCCGCACGGCCCGCCGCTGCCTGGCCGCGATCGAGACGGCCGACCCGGTGATGTTCGTCGGCGTCGAGCTGTCCCAGTGGGAGGGCGACCTGCGGGCGCTTCCCCTGGAGGCACTGGGCAGGGCCCTGGGGAAGGTCCCGGTGCGGTGGCCGGTCAACCTGGTCCTCCTGGACGTGGCGGAGGACCCGGTCGGCCACTGGATGAGGGAGAACGTCCGGCCCTTCTATCAGTACGGCCACTGAGAGCGCACCCCTTACGGGCGAGGCGAACCGCGCGACAGACCGCGACGGACCCACGCCCGCCGACGGACAACGAGTCCCGGGCTCTCGGGCGCTTAAGCTGTCCCCGAACGCGGGGCACTCTTCGAAGGGGCGGTACGACAGGTGAGCGCGAGCCGCAGCGGCAGCGTCGAGCACATGCTGCGCCAGGTCACGCCCGGGCGTTACGACGCCTACGAGGCGTTGCTGCGCGCACTCGCGACCCCGTCCTCCGGCCAGGTGTGGATGCTCCTCTGGCACGGCCAGGCCGGCTCCCCCGACGCCCAGTACGGGAACATGGAGGTGGACGGGTACGGCTACGCCCCCTGTGTCACCTCCGCCCAGGAGTTGTCGGCCAGCGGCTGGAACAGGTCGTACGAGGTGGTCGACGGCCTCGATGTGGCGCGCACGCTCTATCCCGATCACTACGGCCTCTGGCTCAACCCGCACGCCCAAGGCGGTGGCGTGGGCATCCCCTGGCTGGACCTGCGCCGCATCGCCACCGGCCTGGACCGCCAGCCCGCGGGCCCGCTGCGGGTGGCCGAACCCGGCATCGAGATCCCGCAGTTCTACGCCCTCCTCACGCAGAACGCGCACCGCACGCCGGCGGTCCGCTCGCTGCGCCGGGCGTGGGTGCAGCCGGCCCTGGGGGCGCCGTACCTGGCCATCGGCCTGGATGTGTACGACACCTCCCCGCCCGCGGTCGACTCGGTGCGGGCGATGATGCAGCAGTCCATCGGCGCGGTTCCGGACGGGCTCCCGGTGTCGACGGTGGCGATGACCGACGACTACGACCCGGTCGTCATGTGGATGCGGGCCGGTGCCCGCCCGTTCTACGACCGCGAGGCCCACGCCGCCCAGCCCCCGGCCCCCGCGGCCGGTTACGGCTTCCCTCCGGCCCGCGGCGGCTACTGACCGGGGCATGATCCGTCCCGCTCGCAACGGTTTTCGGGTTGCGCACAGCTTTCGCAGGTTCCACACACTTCTTCGCGCGTAGATCACCGGTGGCCACGCCGGAGTGTCCGGAATTACCCTTCTGTACCAACTGCCCGCCGTCCGAGGGTCATTACCCACTGTTCGGATAACGGAATCCTCCGGACTGCATCACGGTTGCGCATACTTTCACCGTCAGATCTGGCGGGTGATCGTGACCACGCTGAAGACTCGCGACTCAGACACCGGGTCGTCGATCCGGTGATCGATGGGCAAGTCGACAAAGCCGCAATCCGCGGCAGGCGCAGGCCGGTCACCACCGGCGAGAGGGGTCGGGTCACATTGACCGCACCGATCGAGACCACCGGGGCGGCATCCGAGGCACAGCCGGAAGCTGTGCTCGAGGGTGCCGGTAAGGGGCAGATCGAGGGTCGTTCCCTTGGACAGATCGCCTGGACCCGCTTCAAGAAGGACAGGGTTGCCGTCGCCGGTGGCGTCATCGTCATCCTGCTGATCGCCGTCGCGATCCTTTCCCGGCCCATCCAGGCGCTGTTCGGTCTCGACCCCAACGCGTTCCACCAGGAGCTGATCAACGCCGACACCTCGCTGCCCAAGGGCGGCTGGGGCGGCATGAGCCTGGACCACCCGCTGGGCGTGGACCCGAAGTTCGGCCGTGACATCGCCACCCGCGTCCTGGAGGG
The DNA here is from genome assembly GCF_042741275.1 of Streptomyces sp. NPDC058964. Lineage (NCBI taxonomy): Bacteria > Bacillati > Actinomycetota > Actinomycetes > Kitasatosporales > Streptomycetaceae > Streptomyces > Streptomyces sp. NPDC058964. The sequence goes on along the minus strand of NZ_JBHYKH010000115.1, from coordinate 13,715 downwards.
CTCCTGGGTGTCCCTGGTGGTCGCCTTCGGCGCCACGGTCCTGTCGAACGTGATCGGCGCGATCCTGGGCGTCGTCGCGGGCTACTACGGCGGCCGGGTCGACTCGGTGATCAGCCGGCTGATGGACACCTTCCTGGCCTTCCCGCTGCTGCTCTTCGCGATCGCCATCTCCGCCACCCTCCAGGGCGGCGCGTTCGGCCTCAACGGACTGCCGCTGCACCTGAGCGTGCTGATCTTCGTCATCGGCTTCTTCAACTGGCCCTATCTGGGCCGGATCGTGCGCGGCCAGACCCTCGCCCTGCGTGAGCGCGAGTTCGTCGACGCCTCCCGCGGCATGGGCGCCCGTGGCCCGTACATCCTGTTCCGGGAACTGATGCCCAACCTGGTCGGCCCGATCATCGTCTACTCGACGCTGCTCATCCCGACCAACATCCTCTTCGAGGCGTCCCTGAGCTTCCTGGGCGTCGGTATCCAGCCCCCGCAGGCCTCCTGGGGCGGCATGCTCCGGGAAGCGGTCACGTACTACGAGGTCGACCCTCAGTACATGATCGTTCCTGGCCTCGCCATCTTCGTGACCGTTCTCGCGTTCAACCTGCTCGGCGACGGTCTCCGCGATGCTCTCGACCCGCGCAGCCGCTAACGCCTGTCGCCACCGAGAGCCCAACAAGTTTCCGACAATGGAGGGGAACCCGCCCATCATGCGAAGGTCAGCGCTGGCCGCATTTGCGGCCATCGGAAGTGCGAGTCTGCTGGTCGCAGGCTGCAGCAAGGCCGATGACAACAAGGACGACAACGGCACCAAGTCCGCCGGGGCCAACGCCGCGACCAAGGACGTCGTCAACGCCTCCACGAAGAAGGGCGGCACGCTCACCTACGAGCTGTCGGACGTCCCGGACTCCTTCGACCCCGGCAACACGTACTACGCGTACATGTACAACTTCAGCCGGCTGTACGCCCGCCCGCTGATGACGTTCCAGCCCGGCGCCGGCGAGAAGGGCAACACCCTCGTCCCGGACCTCGCCGCGAGCAAGGGCGTCCCGAGCGACGGCGGCAAGACCTGGACGTACAAGCTGCGTTCGGGCCTGAAGTACCAGGACGGCACGGCGATCACGTCCAAGGACGTCAAGTACGCCGTCGAGCGCTCCAACTTCGCGCGTGACGTGCTCTCCCTCGGCCCGAACTACTTCCAGCAGTTCCTGGTCGGCGGCGACAAGTACAAGGGTCCCTACAAGGACAAGAGCGCCAAGGGCCTCAAGTCCATCGAGACCCCGGACGACACCACCGTCGTCTTCCACCTGAAGCAGGCCTTCCAGGAGTTCGACTACCTGGTCGCGGCCCCGCAGACGGCTCCGGTGCCCCAGTCCAAGGACAAGGGCGTCGACTACGTCAAGAACATCGTGTCCTCGGGCTCGTACAAGTTCCAGAGCTACTCCGAGGGCAAGCAGGCCGTCCTCGTGCGCAACGAGAACTGGGACCCGAAGACGGACCCGCTGCGCAAGCAGCTCCCGGACAAGATCGTCGTCAACCTGAAGGTCAACGCCGAGACGATCGACAAGGACGTCCTGGCCGGCGACGCGATCGACCTCGGTGGTACGGGTGTCCAGGCCGCGACCCAGGCCCAGGTGCTCACCGACTCCGCCAAGAAGGCCAACACGGACAACACCTACGGTGGCCGTCTGGTCTACATGGCGATCAACACCAAGGTGAAGCCGTTCGACAAGGTCGAGTGCCGCAAGGCCGTGCAGTACGCGATCGACAAGGTCTCGGTGCAGACCGCCGAGGGCGGCCCGATCCGCGGTGACATCGCCTCCACGGTCCTGCCTCCGGACATCCCGGGCTACGAGAAGTCGGACGTCTACGCGTCCGCCGGCAACAAGGGCGACGCGGCCAAGGCCAAGGAGCAGCTGAAGGCCTGCGGCAAGTCGTCGATCAGCACCAACATCTCGGCCCGCTCCGACCGTCCGCAGGAGAGAGACGCCGCCACGGCGATCATCAACTCGCTGAAGAAGGTCGGCATCAACGCCACCCTGAAGCAGTACCCGTCGGGCAAGTACTTCACCGACTACGCGGGTGTCCCGAAGTTCACCGAGAAGCAGAACATCGGCCTGATCATGATGCAGTGGGGCGCCGACTGGCCGTCCGGCTACGGCTTCCTGCAGCAGATCCTGAACGGCAGCGCGATCGGTTCCTCGGGTAACACCAACCTGTCGCAGTACGACAACAAGGACGTCAACTCCCTTCTGGAGAAGGCGATCGCGACCCAGGACGACACTGCGCGCAACGGTCTCTACACCCAGATCGACAAGAAGACCATGGACGACGCCGTCCTCGTCCCGCTGACCTACTTCAAGGTCCTGCTGGCCCGCCCGCAGAACGCCACGAACCTGGTTTCCACGGCGGCCTTCAGCGGTCAGTACGACTACCTCAACATCGGCACCACGAAGTAGCAGCCCCGGAAGGCAGGTGAAGGCATTGGTGCCCGCGGGCTTCGCGGCCCGCGGGCACCAGCGCCGGTCCCCGTGATCTCGTACATCCTCCGTCGGACGTTCGCGGCAGTGATCCTGCTGCTGGTCGTCTCCGCGGTCACCTTCGCCATCTTCTTCCTGCTGCCACGGATGGCCGGCCAGACCGCCGACCAGTTGGCGCAGCAGTACATCGGCAAGAGCCCGTCGAAGGCCGACATCCTCGCGGTCAAGCACAACCTCGGTCTGGACCAGCCCCTGTACGTCCAGTACTGGCACTTCATCAAGGGGATCGTGGCCGGCGCCTCCTACGACCTGGGCCCCACCACGGTGCACTGCAACGCGCCGTGCTTCGGCTACTCGTTCAAGACCCACGAGGCGGTCTGGCCGCAGCTCACCTCGCGCCTTCCGGTCACCATCTCGCTGGCGGCGGGTGCCGCCGTCCTGTGGCTGCTCTCGGGCGTCACGGTCGGTGTCATCTCCGCGCTGAAGCCGCGTTCGTTCTTCGACCGCGCCTTCATGGGTGTCGCGCTCGCCGGTGTCTCGCTCCCCATGTTCTTCACGGGTAACCTGGCGATCCTGCTCTTCACCTACCAGTGGCCGATCTTCGGCCGCACCTACGTCCCGTTCACCGAGAACCCCGCGCAGTGGGCCAACACCCTCTTCCCGGCTTGGTGTTCACTCGCGCTCCTGTACTCCGCCATCTACGCGCGGCTCACCCGCTCGGGCATGCTGGAGACGATGAACGAGGACTTCATCCGCACGGCCCGCGCCAAGGGCCTGCGGGAGCGCAAGGTCGTGGTCCGGCACGGACTGCGCGCCGCGCTCACCCCGATCATCACCGTCTTCGGCATGGACCTCGGTCTGCTGCTCGGCGGTGCGCTCATCACCGAGACCGTGTTCTCCCTGCACGGTGTCGGCCAGTACGCGGTACAGGCCATCGATGACAACGACCTGCCCCCCATCCTCGGCGTGACCCTGCTCGCCGCCTTCTTCGTCGTAATCGCAAATCTTCTGGTGGACCTCGTGTACGCCGCCGCAGACCCGCGGGTGAGGCTCTCGTGACCGAACTCTCCAAGACCGGTGCCGCCGTGGGCGAGCCGACGAGCTCCCCGGCGAACGCGCCCGAGGCCTTCCTCGAGGTCCGTGACCTCAAGGTGCACTTCCCGACCGACGACGGCCTGGTCAAGTCCGTCGACGGGCTCAGCTTCAAGCTGGAGAAGGGCAAGACCCTCAGCATCGTCGGCGAGTCGGGCTCCGGTAAGTCCGTCAGCTCGCTGGCCATCATGGGTCTGCACCGGCTCGGCGCACGCGGCAAGAACGTGCAGATGTCCGGCGAGATCTGGCTGGACGGCAAGGAACTGGTGGGCGCCCACCCGGACGAGGTGCGCAAGCTCCGCGGCCGTGAGATGGCGATGATCTTCCAGGACCCGCTGTCCGCGATGCACCCGTACTACAAGATCGGCGACCAGATCGTCGAGGCGTACCGGGTCCACCACGACGTCAGCAAGAAGGTCGCCCGCACGCGTGCCATCGAGATGCTCGACCGCGTCGGCATCCCCGAGCCGGCCAAGCGTGTCGACGGCTACCCGCACGAGTTCTCGGGCGGTATGCGCCAGCGCGCCATGATCGCCATGGCTCTGGTGAACAACCCCGAGCTGCTCATCGCGGACGAGCCCACCACCGCTCTCGACGTGACCGTCCAGGCGCAGATCCTCGACCTGATCCGCGACCTGCAGAAGGAGTTCGGCTCCGCGGTCATCCTCATCACGCACGACCTCGGCGTGGTCGCCGAGATCGCCGACGACGTCCTCGTGATGTACGGCGGCCGGTGCGTGGAGCGCGGCCCGGTGGACGAGATCTTCGAGAAGCCGCAGCACCCGTACACCTGGGGCCTGCTCGGCTCGATGCCCCGCATCGACCGCGAGACCTCCGACCGGCTCATCCCGGTCAAGGGCCAGCCGCCGAGCCTCATCAACGTCCCCTCGGGCTGCGCCTTCCACCCGCGCTGCCCGTACGCGGACATCCCCAAGGGGAACGTCACCCGCACGGTGCGCCCCGAGCTGGAGCAGGTGAGCACCGCGCACTGGTCCGCCTGCCACCTCTCGGCGGAGGACCGCACGCGGATCTGGACCGAAGAGATTGCGCCGAAGCTGTGAGTGAGACGAAGAAGACGGACGGCGTCGCCGAGGCCGTGATCCCGCAGCAGGCGTCGGCTCCCGAGGACCGCGAGGTGCTGCTCAAGGTCGAGGGGCTGACGAAGCACTTCCCGATCAAGAAGGGCATCCTGCAGCGCCAGACGGGCGCCGTGAAGGCGGTCGACGGCATCGACTTCGAGGTGCGCAAGGGCGAGACCCTGGGCGTCGTCGGCGAGTCGGGCTGTGGCAAGTCGACCATGGGCCGGGTCATCACCCGTCTCCAGGACCCGACGGGCGGCTCGATCCACTTCGAGGGGCAGGACATCACGCGGCTGGGTACCGCGAAGATGCGTCCGCTGCGCCGCGACATCCAGATGATCTTCCAGGACCCGTACGGCTCCCTGAACCCCCGGCACACCATCGGCTCGATCGTCTCGGCGCCGTTCCGGCTCCAGGGCGTGGAGCCCGAGGGCGGGGTGAAGAAGGAGGTCCAGCGGCTGCTGTCGCTGGTCGGTCTGAGCCCCGAGCACTACAACCGCTACCCGCACGAGTTCTCCGGCGGTCAGCGTCAGCGCATCGGCATCGCCCGTGCGCTGGCCCTGAAGCCGAAGCTGGTCGTGGCGGACGAGCCGGTCTCCGCGCTGGACGTGTCGATCCAGGCGCAGGTGGTCAACCTCATGGACGACCTCCAGGAGGAGCTGGGCCTCACCTATGTGATCATCGCCCACGACCTCTCCGTCGTCCGGCACGTCTCGGACCGCATCGCGGTGATGTACCTCGGCAAGATCGTCGAGCTCGCCGACCGCACCTCGCTGTACGAGGCGCCGATGCACCCGTACACCAAGGCCCTGATGTCGGCGGTGCCGGTTCCGGACCCGTCCCGGCGGGGTGCCAAGAGCGAGCGCATCCTGCTCCGCGGCGACGTCCCGTCCCCGATCGCGCCTCCCTCCGGCTGCCGTTTCCACACGCGCTGCTGGAAGGCGACGGAGATCTGCAAGACGACCGAGCCGCAGCTCGTGGAGCTGAAGCCCGGTCAGCGGGTCGCCTGCCACCACCCGGAGAACTTCGCAGACCAGGCGCCCCAGGACACGGTCCTCCTGTCCGCCGCCAAGGAGGCGTCGGAGCTCGTGCCGGACGCGGTCCTGGAGGAGTCGGCGGAGACGTCGGCGGAGGTCGCGGCCGAGTCGGCGGAGACGGAAGCGGAAGCCGGCGCAGAGGCTGCGGCCGAGGTGTCCGACGAGGCGGACGAGCCCGCCGGTTCCGACGAGGCTCCTGAGGCCGGCGACGCCGACGAGGCTCCCGCCTCCGAAGCGTCCGCCGAGGCTTCCGAGACCGGCGAGACCAACTCGCAGGAGTCGACCGACAAGTAGCCGACGAGCGTCTGGCAAAGGCATGTACATGCCCTAACGGGAGAGTGCAGAGTCGTCCGTGTCCGTCCACCGACCGGCACGCGTTCGAAGGGACGACTCATGGCACTCTCCCGTTCGGCACGCTCAGGGGCCGTTGCTACCGCGGCGGCCTCCGTACTGGCTCTCGGAGCCTCCGCCGTCCCCACCCCGGCTCGCCCGGCGTCGGCGACCCGTACTTCCCGCAGCTCGGCAACGGCGGCTTCGACGCCCGCCATTACGACCTGGACCTCGCCTACGCGCCCGACACCGGCCGCCTGGACGGCCGTACGACCCTCACCGCCCGCCCCACCCGGAACCTCTCCTCCTTCGGCCTGGACCTCCAGAAACTTCAGATCACGAGCGTCGAGGTCGACGGCAGGCCGGCCCGCTTCACCCGGGACGGCGACGAGGTCACCGTCACCCCGCGCGGACCCGGGGCCTCCCCCTGAGTGGTGGACACGCTGATACTGGATCTGCTTGATCCGGAGGAAGCGAGAAGACTGCCGATGGCGATGAAGGACTACTCGGACGAGTTCAAGGCCGATGCCGTGGCCCTGTACGAGTCCACGCCCGGGGCGACATACAAGAGCATCGCCGCCGACCTGGGCATCAACCGGGCCACCCTGCGTGAGTGGGTGCTGTGGGACCGCGAACGTCGTGGTGTCACCGCCGCGGCTGCAAAGCCGGCCGTGCAACCGGGGTGGCCGTGGCCGCCACCGCTCCGGCGGCCCCCCGCCGCTCAGCGCGCAGAATCGCCAAGGCGGACAGCCAGAGCAGGAAGCAACTCGACCGCTCCGAGCGCCAGGACCAGGCCGACGTGCGCCAAGCACGACCACGCCACTCAACTGCCCACCGCTCAAGGCCATATGGCCGCCAGCGCAGGCACGACCAGGCGCGTGATGCCGACAAGACCCGTGGCGCGGCGCCCGTTTCGTCGTGGTCTGCAGGCCGGTCGCGCCATCGCCGAGTGGGCGGCGGGGGCGGAGCAGCGGCGTCTGCGGGCTAATGATCAAAAGCGTGGCAGCGTGGCTGAGGCCGGTGGGGGTTTGCCGGAACACACGTAACGGATGCTCGTTCGGCGCCCCCGCCGTCGTGGCTGACTTTCTGTGGCCCAGGTCAGGACCCTTTCAAGTCGACATCGAAAGGCCGGTGTTGAGGCAGCGCTCGAATACGAGCACGCCAACGGCCCCGGTACGATCGGCACCGGGGTCCTGAACAGGGACTCTTCACCGGACCACCCCGGTAGCCGCCAGGCGAGGGGTGGTCCGGTCATCACTCTGAGGTTGTTTCAGCCTTCACGGCGACTACTGCTGGCCGTCGGGCGCGTGTCTACCCGGATTTGTATTCGTGGACCAGCCGTCTCGGCACGCGATGGTGATCCAGCAGTCCGTACAGCGAGCTGAGGCAGATGCCGTACCTCGTGCGGATCACCTCCACCGGTTCCCCGTCTCGGTAATCTGCGACGATCTCCGATTCCCACCCGACCCAGGCTGACTTACGCCTTCCCATCACACGCCGCCGTCCCATAGCCAACCGAAGGCTGCACATCCTTCACGGTGTCCAGAAGCCCGGAGTTCTCCAGGAGGAACCGCAGGGTGTAGCCCAGGCTCTTCACGTGCCATGTGGCCGATTGCAATCCAGTGCCCAGCCCCCGACCCACCTCATGCGGGATGATGTCCAGCCTGGGGCGCTTCTGGTACCACTCCACCGAGCCATGCCAAAGACCGTCAACCTGCTTTGTTACCAGCGGTGTTAGCGCCTCGATGTGCCGTACCAAGTCCTCGTGCAACGCGCACAGATCCTCGTACGGGGGCAACTCCGAGCGCTCCGTCAGGGCTTTGGCGATCGTCTTCTTGATCTTGTCCGTGTCCACCGGTCGGTCTTCCTCCCTGGGCTTGTGTGGCGGGAACGGGGAGACCGTAGAGGCGAAAAGAGGGGCGGACCCGGAAGAAAATTCCGGATCCGCCCCTCAAGGTTTTCGGTGGGCTACCCGAGGGCGCCGAGGCTCAAGGCGAGTTCGCGAACGTCACGGCGACGACTTCGCTCGTGCAGCCGCCGTGCCAGGTCACGGGCGAACTCGTGCGCCCGCATCTGCTCGGGGGCGGTCTTGAAGGCGCGCTTCAGGTGGTCTGCGGCGTCATCGGTTCGACCAGCTTCTCCGTACGCCCGAGCGACGTCAAGACGCGCCCGCGCCCGCCGCTCCACCGGCAGGTTCCGACCAGGCCGTACCCGCGGAGCTATGTCGACAGCCAGCTGTATGTCTTCGAACTCAAGGGCCAGCGCCAGGCGGTGAATCTCGACGTTCGTAGGGCCGAACGAGGTCCACATCTCGTTGGCGTCAGCCCTGAGCCGGTCTGCAGCTTGCTGCGCCTCCCCGATCATGTTGTCGGCGGTATGCCGGTCGCGCAGTCGTGCCGCCGCGACGGCGCCGTTGAGGAAGAGCGTGCCGTAGAGCGACAGTGCTGTCGGCGAACTCTCCCACCAGCCGTTAGGCAGGCCGCCCGCAGCGTCGCGCGTGACACTCACAGCTTCCGACGCCATCCCGGCCCCGAGCTGGACATGAGCGACGCACCGCCGCAGCGCCAGCGAGACGGCCGGATCCCCGGTCTCACTCGCGGCGACATCGCCTTGATGGCAGCCGTCCAGGCCAGGTTGGTCTCACCCAGCTTGCGGAGGAATGCTGCGGTGACATGGCAGGTCAGGGCGAAGAGCTTGAGAGCCCGGATCCGCTCCGGCCCAGCGGAATGCTCGTACGTGGCCAGACGCGTCTGCCAGGAGCGCAGGAAGACGCTTGGCGAGCCTGGCGTACTCGGAGGACTGATACAGGTCCCAGGCATCGTCAACCTCCATGCTGAGCCGCTCCAGGTGCAGCGGCTCCCGCGCGTCATACAGGGTGCCGGCGAGCCGTCGCGACTGCATTATGGTGGCGCGGATGGCGGGAACACTGCCCTCGTGGTTGTTGTGATCGTCCAGAAGCGCCGGAGCCTCTTGGAGCTCTTCGACGTGTACCCGAAGGGCATCCGCCAGGTCAGCCAGCATCTTGACGTTGTTCACCGGGATACGATCGGACTCGACCCGGTACACCCAGTCTTCAGAGCGGTTCAGCAACTCACCGAGCTGCCACTGATGGAGGCCCCGACGCTCCCGGTAGAACCGCACACGCTTGCCGAACGGGAGATGGTTAGCCATGCCGCGCACTGTGTGACCCCCTCACTCTGTGAGGCCGAGTGTCACACGAGCCACGACTTCCGTGGAGTGGAATGGCCGACTCAAGCGGATAGGACCATGGTCAGTAGGCTCGTGCCATGGACGAGAACGAGCACGAGCGGCGGATGGCGCGACCGCGCATGGCAGCAGGCGCCCTGTTCTTCGATGAGCACGGCCGCGTCCTTCTGGTCCGCCCCTCGTACAAGCCGATGTGGAGATCCCAGGCGGATACGTCGAGACCAGCGAATCCCCGTTGGTCGTGTGTCGACGTGAGGTCGAAGAGGAGCTGGGCATCACACCGGCCATCCGTCCCTTGCTCGTGATCGATTGGGCGCCGGCCTCTGCCGAGGGCGACAAGGTCCTGTACGTCTTCGACGGCGGCGAACTCAGCACGGACGCCGCAGCGTTGATCAAGCTTGCCGCTGACGAGTTGCTGGCCGCTGAATTCCATCCCGCCGGAGACCTTGATCAGCTCCTGATCGCTCGACTTGCCCGCCGTGTGAAACGTGCCATTGCTGCGCGGGGCAAGGGCCAGACCGTGTACCTCGAACACGGTGAGCTTCCTGCCGTGTAGTCCAGTCCATCCCAACGTGCTGCCCGAACCGCCGACAGCTACGTACGTCACCGGTATCGATCTGATCACGGACGCCTGGTCGAGGTCACGAACCCAAGTTCACCGGCCCAGGCGTGCTCGAAGCATGCCCGTCAGAGTTTTGACCTCTTCGATACGCATAACTTTTGCCATTGCTACGAATACCCCCAATAGGGCGACTGTACCCACGGTAAGAGCCAAAAATGAATCTACCGCAGAGCTACCCAGTGAATTCAGAATTACGAAGCTCGTCGCACCTGATATCCCTGCGGCAGGGACGCAAGCCACGAAGAGCCGCGTGTATGTACGTGAAACTCTAGAGCCGTCAAGGTCTCCTCCAAGGCGTTGGCGAAGACGTCGCCAAGCGGCCCCCACCCCCACAGCATAGGCAAGACCGTAACCGGCAGCCATACCGACAACAGCCCAACGTGCGGGCAAGAGCCAGAAACTCAGTCCGGCCATGACGGCATTCACGACCGCTACAATTACGGTGTTATAGAAGGGCGTGCGAGTGTCCTCGTAGGCATAGAAACCACGCAGCACTACATACTGGGCTGAGAATGGGATGAGACCCAGTCCAAACGCCATGAGCATGTATCCGATGTTTTCGGCGCCAGGGCCAGAACTGGCATACAGCAGAGTGGAAAGCGGCATGCCGATAGAGAGAAATGCAAAGGCGCAGGGAACAATGGCAACGGCAGAGGTCCGAAGCCCGTAGGAGATGTCATCGCGAACGGCGCTGCTGTCGTTATCGTGGGCCGCTCGAGAGATCCTGGGAAGAATGGCTGTCATCACGGAGACGGTGATGATGGCCTGCGGCATTTGCCAAAGTAGTAGCGCATAATTGTAAGCTGTAATGCCGGTGCCTTCGTGGTGCTGACTTTCCGCGATGGCCCCTGCCTTGGTGGCAAGCTGTGTGACCACAATCATGCCCAGCTGATTAGCCAAAACGAACAGAAACGTCCATCTGGCCAGGCCGGCGGCCTTCCCCAAACCGTGCCCGCGCCAGTCGAAACGAAGCCTGATGCGGAACCCAGTTTCCCTCAGGTAAGGAACCATCGAGAGCGCCTGAACCGCTAGGCCGAGCAACGTGCCAATCCCTAGAAGTCGCACACCCTGGGAAGATATATTGTGAGCGGTCACCCCGGACGTGGATACACCTCCGAAGGCCCAGATGAACGCGCCGAAAGTAGTAATTACAATGACGTTGTTGAGGACCGGCGTCCACATCATCGCGCCGAAGCGGCCGCGGGCATTTAGGATCTGTCCCATGACAACGTGAACACCCATGAAAAAGATAGTGGGCAAGCAATACCGCGCGAAGGCAACCGTGATAGCCATCCGTCGGGGGTCGGATGCAATATCTGGCGAGAGGGTATGAACAAGGTAGGGAGCCCCGAGAACGCATAGGACCGTGATCGCGCCCAAGAGCACGATCACGAGAGTCATCAGTCGATTCGCGTATGCCTCGCCCCCATCGTCATCGTCCTTCATCGCCCGCACCAATTGCGGGATAAAAACTGCGTTGAGAGCCCCTCCGCCTACCAGAACATAAATCATTGTCGGCAGGACATTGGCGACCTGATAGGAATCTCCCAGAGTCCCGACCCCAATGGCCGCAGCCATGACCAAAGTTCGAACGAACCCAGTCAACCGGGAAACAATTGTCCCGGCAGCCATAAGGGCACTCGACTTCAGGAGACTCTGGGCACGCCCGGCACCGTCATTATTGGCATATGATGCACCCTCTACCCCATCCGCTTGAGATGCCGAGTTTGGTGCCGACGTAGTGCCCTTAGAGCCGCCCTGATAAGGATATTGGCCCAGTTGAATAGTGGGCTGATCCATCCATTCATCAAAATGACCGGCGCTGTCCGCGCCCCCATAGCGACCGGCATCGAATGAGCCGCCCATATTGCTCCTGACTCGGCAGCCAAGCGTTAGTCGGCCGCTCGGCCTTGACGTAGGTCATGGTCTCACCCTCGCGCCGAAGGAACGAACCCCCTGCCAAGGAGGCCAACCGGAGCGCTATGCAAGCGAGCTATCAGCGTTTAGCACCCTTCTTTAATGTATAGGCGATTCATTCATGATTCTGCCTTATGCGGGCCCCTTTATCATGAACACGTCACACCTGGAAGTTCTTTCTCGTTGCATTGTTGACGCAAAATTGATCGTTTGACTCCAGGCGTGTGATCGACATAGAAAGATCGCCTAGCTCGCTGGACTGGCCGAGCGAGCGTGAAGAGGGGGTAAGGAATGCGTCACAGGATTGCCACTTTGGCCGCAACCACTGTTATCGCTGCCGGCGGGATGCTGGGTACCGCGACGTCGGCGTCAGCGACTGTCGACCCGCCTTCGGACGGTTGGGACCACACGTGGTACACTACGGACGGCCACGGCAGGGTCCAGGTCGAGGAGTATGGCGACCTCATCGACCTCTGCGACATGAACGCCGATGGGAAGTATCCCGAGGCCGTGATTAACGCCTTTGACGGCCTTGGCGAAATTATAGACTCATTCACTCTCGACGCCAAGGGCGGAAGTGGGTCGTGCGCGGTTTCCAGCGCTTCGCAGGGAGGCGTGCACAACATCCCTGAGGGTACCACCGTCGATGTCTCGATATGGCTGATGTCGGGCAAGACTAACGAGAACGTGGGCGAGTACATCAACGACCACTAGCCTCGGTCGTGGATTTCGGGGGGGGGGGGGGGGCCGGGGGGCGGGGGGGGGTGTTTGTGGAGGGAAGAGGCGTCAGGGCAAGCGTTTAGTGGGGCGGGTCGAGGGGGGCGCGT
>NZ_JBHYKH010000115.1:0-1126 GCF_042741275.1 Streptomyces sp. NPDC058964 | reverse complement strand
CCGTTTGGTTGGAGCGCGGCCACCACAACCCCTACGGGGGGCGTAAAAAACACCGCCCACTCGCCTGGTTCTTTCTGCCGGGCCGCCGGTGAACGCGGGCGCCCCGTTTCGACTTGTTCTCGACCTTTCTCGTACCGCTCACCTTTTTGGCGTCCCCTTCAGGGAGTCGATAAAGGGGGCGAAGGCTTCGGCGGGGAAGGTGAGGGTGCCGGTGACGGGGTCCTTGGAGTCGCGGACGATATGCGGGTGGGGGAGGTGACGATCTCCACACACGCATTGCCGTCTCCGCTGCCGGAGTAGGAGGACTTCCGCCAGTTGTCAGAGGTGGTCACCGTACGCCTCACAGTTCCATGGCCAGTCTCGGATGAGGTCACGCGAGCGCGCGGGGTCGAGTGACACGCTCTCAACTCTACGGAAAAGTGTTCTGAAGAGGCCGAGTTGAGCTTCGTAGTCGATGAACAGTGAGCCGTGCGGGCCGTCGCGGATCACGGTGTCCAGCCGAGGCACGGATCCGTCGGCGTACACCATGGCGGCTGTGACGTCCGCGAAGTCGTCCAGCTCGAAGGGGATGACACGTACGGTCACGTGCTCGGCCTCGGACAGCTCCAGAATCCTGCCCAGTTGAGCTCGGCAGGCCTCACGGCCGCCCACCCTGATCCGCAGTGCGGCCTCGTGGATGATCGCCTGGTACGGGGTGCCTGCGGCGGACTCCTGGCGTTTCATAGACCGTGTCCTACGTGGTGAGGCGGTCGTTGGGCTGTGTATGGGCCGGGGTGCGTGGAGTTGGATTGTTCCGGACGGGCTGTGGGAGATCGCGAAGCCTCTGATCCCTCCATCGAGGGTTCGGCCGCAGGGTGGTGGGACGCGGGACACGCCTGATGAGACCCTGTTCGCGGCGATCATCTACGTGTTGGTCAGCGGCTGTGCTTGGCGGGCGCTGCCGCCGTGCTTCGGCATTTCGAAGTCCACGGCCCACCGCCGGTTTCTGATCTGGTCCAGAGCCGGCGTATGGGGCCGTCTGCATGAGGCGGTCCTGCAGCGCCAGACGGGCGCCGTGAAGGCGGTCGACGGCATCGACTTCGAGGTGCGCAAGGGCGAGACCCTGGGCGTCGTCGGCGAGTCGGGC
>NZ_JBHYKH010000114.1:2169-20475 GCF_042741275.1 Streptomyces sp. NPDC058964 | reverse complement strand
CCCGGGGTCGACCTGGTCGCGGCCGACCAGGACCACTCCTCGTCGGCGGGCGGCCCCGCGCAGGCGTCGCGCCGCGTCGTCGCCGACCAGGACCAGCGGCGCCGCCTCCCAGCCGCCCCTGCGTTCCGGCAGCCCGTGGTGGACCTCGGGTGTGGCGCCCGCCGCCGCGCACAGGCGCAGCAGGTCGTCGAGGAGTTCGGTGTCCTCGGTGACGATCAGCGGCCGCCCCTGCCGCCCTCCGGTGGCGGGCGGCGGATCGTGGGTGACAGTTCCGGCCACGTGTGCTCCCCCTTCGCTGCAACTCCCGCGCGGTCCTCTGCGGCCACGCGATTCCCAAGCGTGTGAAGAACCGGCATCCGGCCTCCATATGAACGGCCGATACGAACCGGCCTTAGGCGCGCCGACAAACGGAACCGGCCATGAACTCGCCGCGAGCGGAGCGCGCTGGAATCACGGTGCAGCGATCCCGGAAATCGTGTGGATCTTGGTCGAAAACTGTGGACAACCCAGCGGTTGTGAATATCGCGGTCACCCATACCGGCGACCCCGGCGCAGCAGCCCTGCGACTACCCACAGTGACGGATCATGCACATGCGCGAAAGGCGGTCACAGCCGCAGTGGTGCAGCTTCGTGACCGCCTGATCAAGGGGAAAAACCCACCTGGACATGCGACGACCCCCGCCGGGGGGGAGAGCGGGGGTCGTCCCCACGGCCGACTCGGGGGGGGAGGAGTCGGGCCGGGTTAGCACGGTCGCGAACGATCCGTGACTTCCATGGTGTACCCGAGAGCCCTCTCAGGCAAACCCACGCGCCCCACCTTACGCCGAATGGTGGGCGCCTATGCTCAGGGTCGTGGAAAACCACTCCTTGCCCCGCACAGCAGCCTTCTTTGACCTGGACAAGACGGTCATTGCGAAGTCGAGCACGCTCACGTTCAGCAAGTCGTTCTACCAAGGCGGACTGATCAACCGCAGGGCCGCCTTGCGTACCGCCTATGCCCAGTTCGTCTTCATGGTCGGCGGCATGGACCACGACCAGATGGAGCGCACGCGCGAGTACCTGTCCGCGCTGTGCCGGGGCTGGAACGTCCAGCAGGTGAAGGAAATCGTCGCCGAGACCCTGCACGACCTGATCGATCCGATCATCTACGACGAGGCCGCCTCCCTCATCGAGAAGCACCACACGGCCGGACGCGACGTCGTGATCGTGTCCACCTCGGGCGCCGAGGTGGTCGAGCCGATCGGCGAGCTGCTCGGCGCCGACCGGGTGGTCGCCACCCGCATGGTCGTGGGCGACGACGGCTGCTTCACCGGAGAGGTGGAGTACTACGCGTACGGCCCCACGAAGGCCGAGGCGATCAAGGAACTGGCCGAGTCCGAGGGATACGACCTCGACCGCTGCTATGCGTACAGCGACTCGGCGACCGACCTGCCGATGCTGAGGACGGTCGGACATCCGCACGCTGTGAACCCGGACCGCGCCCTGCGCCGCGAGGCACTCTCACGGGGGTGGCCGATTCTGGACTTCCACCGTCCGGTCCGGCTCAAGCAACGGCTGCCCGTACTGTCCGTACCGCCGCGTCCGGCCCTTGTCGCGGTGGCCGCCATAGGCGCGGCGGCCGCCACCGCGGGCCTCGTCTGGTACGCCAGCCGACGCCGGGGCTCGGTCGCCTGACCTGGCATTTCGCCGCCACCGCGATTTCGTTCGGCATATTGGAGACCGTTTAAACCCTGTTTGAACCCAAAAGTAAAGAACTGCATGCAGGGGTTCCGCTTGCTCCGGGCTTGCAGTACAAAGGATTCAACGGCCCGCGAGACCAAGGACATCCGAAAGGATCACCTTAAAACGCATTCGGCCCCACGGACCGATGCATGAACATCGAGCACCCACGCGACGTCGACCCGTCGATTACGGGCCAGCCACACCAGGTGACGGGCAAAGTTCCCGACCTGATGGGCAACATATCGAGGACGCTTGGTAACCCGATGAGCATGCCAGCGGCGGTACGAAAACTCGTACCGCCGCAACCCTTTTCCGGACCCCGCGCCTCCGGGCTCTACGCGGCGCCGCGCTGCAGCGCCTCGCACACCGCCGTCGATTCGCGCGCGCCCAGCTCGACCGCCCGGCCACAGTGCGCGATCCAGGCCGCCATTCCCTCCGGGGTGCCGGAGACATAGCCGTCCAGGGCCGCCAGATACGCCGCGCGGCCCAGCTCGGCGTGACCGACCTCGGCGGCACAGACCGACTTCGGGTCGAGACCGCTGCCGATCAGGACGATCCGCTCGGCCGCGCGTGCCACGAGGCCGTTGTGAGAGGCGAAGGGCCGCAGCGCGATCAGCTCGCCGTGCACGACGGCGGCAGTCACCAGCGCGGGTGCCGAACTGCCCGCGATGATCAGCTGCGAGAGGCCCTCCAGCCGGCCGGACACCTCGTCCGCGTCCGGCAGCGGCAGCTCGATCAGCGGCTCGTCGACAGGCTCACCGTTCCGGCGGGGCCGACCGACCTCGTCGGCGTCGCTCGCGGCGGCCACCAGGTGCAGCCGGGCCAGCACCCTGAGGGGCGACTGCCGCCAGATGGACAGCAGCTGGCCCGCCTCGGCGGTCAGCCGTAGGGCCGCGCCCATGACGCGCGCCTCGTCGTCACCGCTGAAGTCGGTGCGCCGCCGCACCTCCTCAAGGGCCCAGTCGGCACCGGACAGCGCCCCGGAGCCCCGGGCGCCGCGCAGCGCCGCCTCGGAGGTGATCTCGTTGCTGCGGCGCCGCATGATCCGGTGCCCGTAGACCCGGTCCACGGCCTTGCGTACGGACTCCACGGACTCGGCCACACCGGGCAGTGAACCCAGGGCCGCGAGCGGATCGGCGGTCGCACCTGTCGTACTCATGAGTACGACACTACGCACCCCGAGCCCCCACCCCACGAAGGAGTGGTCTTCTTCACTGCGGCCGACACGCACCGCTACCGAACCACTACCCTTCGTGAACATGAAAATTGCTTTCGTCGGGAAGGGCGGCAGCGGCAAGACCACGCTCTCCTCGCTCTTCATCCGCCACCTCACGGCCGCCGGCGCACCGGTGGTCGCCATCGACGCCGACATCAACCAGCACCTGGGGGCCGCACTCGGCCTCGACGAGTCGCAGGCGGCCGCGCTGCCGGCGATGGGCGAGCGGCTGTCGCTGATCAAGGAATACCTGCGTGGCTCGAACCAGCGCATCGGCACCGTCGCGACCATGATCAAGACGACGCCGCCCGGCGAGGGCTCGCGGCTGGTCCGCGTGCGGGAGCCCAATCCGGTGTACGACGCGTGCGCGCGACCCGTGGAACTCGACGGCGGTGCCGTCCGTCTGATGGTCACCGGCTCCTTCACCGACGCCGACCTCGGCGTGGCCTGCTACCACTCCAAGACGGGAGCGGTCGAACTCTTCCTGAACCACCTGGTCGACGGCTGCGACGAGTACGTCGTGGTCGACATGACGGCGGGCTCGGACTCCTTCGCCTCCGGCATGTTCACCCGCTTCGACATCACGTTCCTCGTGGCCGAGCCGACCCGGAAGGGGGTCTCCGTCTACCGCCAGTACAAGGAGTACGCCCGTGACTTCGGCGTCATCCTGAAGGTCGTCGGCAACAAGGTCCAGGGTCAGGAGGACGTCGACTTCCTCCGCGCGGAGGTCGGGGACGACCTGCTCGTGACGGTGGGGCACTCGGACTGGGTCCGGTCCATGGAGAAGGGACGGCCGCCGAGGTTCGAACTCCTGGAGGACGCCAACAGCCGCGCCCTGCGCACCCTCCGGGTCGCCGCAGACGCGACCTACGAGCTGCGCGACTGGGAGCGCTATACGCGCCAGATGGTGCACTTCCACCTGAAGAACGCCCTCTCGTGGGGCAATGAGCGCACCGGGGTCGACCTGGCGGCGCAGATCGACCCCGGGTTCGTGCTCGGCGAGGGCGTCGCCGCCCCCGCCTGACGGCTACCGTCCGATCGCCGGCGCCCCAGGCACCCCCTTCGGGGCCGGGGCGGAGCGGCCCGACAGGAAGGACGCCCAGCCCTGCCTGGGGGCCTCGCCGACGTTCAGGGTGCGCAGCTTCGCCAGCGTCTGCGGGTCCTGGGCGTCCAGCCAGTCGGCGAGCTGCCGGAAGGACACGCAGCGCACCTCGGGCTTGTTGCACACCTCCTCGACGACATCATCGATGGCACGCATGTACGTGCCGCCGTTCCAGGACTCGAAGTGGTTGCCGATGACCAGGGGTGCGCGGTTGCCGTCGTACGCCCGGTAGAAGCCCTTGAGCAGGCCGTCCCGCATCTGGTCGCCCCAGTAGTCGTACTTGCCGGGGTCGCCCTGGGTCGAGGTGCCGGACTGGTTGACCATGAAGTTGTAGTCCATGGTCAACTGCTCGTAGGAGTGCCCCGGGAAGGGCACCAGCTGCATCGACAGGTCCCACAGGCCGAGCTTCTTCTTCGGCCAGACCTGGTCGTTGACCCCGCTGGTGTCGTAGCGGAAGCCGAGCTCGCTCGCCGCCTTCACGAAGTTCTTCTGCCCCTCCAGGCAGGGCGTGCGGGCGCCGATGAGTTCCTTGTCGTAGTCGAAGGGCAGCGGTGGCGCCTCCCGCAGGCCCGTGTTGGTCTTCCAGGACTTCACGAACTGCTTGGCCTGGGCGATCTCGCTCTTCCACTCGTCCACCGACCACTGGCCGACGCCGCCGTCGGTGCCGCAGAAGTGGCCGTTGAAATGGGTGCCGATCTCGTTGCCCTCGAGCCAGGCGAGCCGCAGTTGCCTGACTGTGTCGGTGATGCCCTTCTCGTCGTTGAAGCCGATGTCGGAACGGCCCGGTGAGTGCTGCGGGGGCCGGTAGAGGTCACGCTTCTCCTCCGGCAGCAGGTACACGCCGCTGAGGAAGTACGTCATGGTCGCGTGGTTGGCCTTGGCGACCTTGCGGAAGTGGGAGAACAACTTCTGGCTGTCCTCGCCCGCGCCGTCCCACGAGAACACGACGAACTGCGGGGGCTTCTGGCCGGGCTTGAGCCGCTCGGGTCTGGGCAGGCGCGGCTGCGCGCCGGTGTACGCGGTGGAGCCGTCGCCGATCAGGCGAACCAGGCTCTTGGGCGCGGGCGCTCCCTGCTGGGCTCCGGGTGCCCCTTCCTGTGAACCGTCGGAGCCGGTCGAGCAGCCGGCGAGCGATGCCGCACAGGCCGCGGTGGCCATGGCGCCCGCGGCGATCCTCTGGGTGGCGGCCATGTTCCGTCCACCTTCTTCCTTCTCTCAGGCCAACGCCGGTGAAGGCGTTTTCTGGTGATGTGCCGGGGTTGCACCGACAGCGCCGCCAAGGTCGCACGGGACCGAGAAGGAATTAATACGACAAGCCGATAAACAGATCGCTTCACCCGCGAGAGTGAATATCTGCACCATTTGCACTGAAAGTCCATACATGGCCTTTACTCTGCATTACGATTCATTTACCGAACGTTGATTCATCCCGCCGCTGCACGCCGTGACCCACGGCCGCGACCCGCCCCCGCCCTCTCGACGGGGGACCACCCTTTCCGCGACCGCGCTGCCCCGGAGGAGACGGGAAACATGTCAGCCTGCGTACCGACCCCACCCAAGGCCCTCGGCCTCGCCCGAGCGGCCGGAATCCGCACCGCCGACCCGACCCGGACAAAGCGCTCCCACCAACCGCACAGCCCGCCACCGGCCCCGCCCCGCCGGTTCCGCGTCGCGGGTGCCGATCTGTCCGCATCGATCGCGGTCTTCCTGATCGCCCTGCCCCTGTCCCTCGGCATCGCCCTCGCCACCGGCGCCCCGCTCCAGGCCGGACTCGTCGCCGCCGCCGTCGGCGGACTCGTCGCCGGACGGCTGGGCGGCTGCCCGCTCCAGGTCAGCGGCCCCGCCGCCGGCCTCACCGTCGTCACCGCCGATCTGATCCACCGCTACGGATGGCGGGCGACGTGCGGGATCACCGTCCTCGCCGGTCTCGCCCAACTCGGCCTGGGCTGCCTGCGCGTGGCACGCACCGCCCTCGCCGTCAGCCCCGCGGTCGTACACGGCATGCTCGCCGGCATCGGCGTCACCATCGCCGTCGCACAGCTGCACATCGTCCTCGGCGGCACTCCGCAGAGTTCCGTCCTGGACAACCTCCTCGCCCTGCCCGCCCAGCTGGCCGACCTGCACCCCGCCGCCGTGTCGATGAGCGCGCTGACACTGACCCTGCTGCTGGCCTGGCCACGACTGCCCGGCCGCCCCGGCCGGCTGCTGAGCAGGGTCCCGGCCGCGCTCGTGGCCGTCGCCGGAGCCACCGCGACCGCCGCGCTCGCCGGGCTGACCCTGCCCAGGGTCGACCTGCCGTCGTGGAGCAGCCACGCGCTGGCGGGGCTGCCCGAGGGTCCGGTGCTCGGCATCGTCGCCGCCGTCTTCACCACCACGCTGGTGTGCAGTGTGCAGTCGCTGCTCGGCGCGGTCGCCGTGGACAAGCTGATCGCGAGGCGCCCCGGGCTGCGGGCCCGCGTCGGACGCTCCGATCTGGACCGGGAACTGCTCGGGCAGGGCGCGGCCAACATCGTCTCCGGAGCCCTCGGCGGGCTGCCGGTGGCGGGGGTGGCCGTGCGGAGTTCGGCGAATGTGCGATCCGGTGCCGTCAGCCGGAACTCCACGATGCTGCACGGCGTTTTCGTAGTGATCGCCGCACTGCTGATGGTCCCGGCCCTGGACCTCATCCCGCTCGCCTCGCTCGCCGCCCTGGTGATGGCCGTCGGCATCCAGATGGTGTCCCTGCACCACATCCGCACGGTGACCCGCCACCGTGAAGTGCTGGTGTACACCGTGACCACCCTCGGCGTGGTGTTCCTCGGTGTCCTCGAGGGCGTGACGCTCGGGGTCGCCGTGGCCGTGGCCGTCGCCCTGCACCGGCTCGCCCGCACATGCATCACCCACGAGGAGAAGGAAGGAGTCCATCACGTACATGTACGGGGACAGCTGACGTTCCTCGCGGTGCCACAGCTCAGCCGGACCCTGCACCTCGTGCCCCAGGGCGCCCACGCCGTCGTGGAGTTGGACGGTTCGTTCATGGACCACGCGGCCTACGAGTCGCTGCAGGACTGGCAGAACGGCCACACCGCGCAGGGCGGCAGCGCCGAACTGACCGGCCGCCGCACCGGACTTCGGACCGACGAACCGACGGCGTCCACCGCATGCCGTTGCCGGCCCTGGACGCCCTGGCGCAACCATCAGTGCGACATGCCCTCCGGCGGCGCACCGGCATCCGGCGGGCCAACGCACCCGACCGGAACGATTGAGACCGACGCCGCCGACGCCCGAGACGGCTCCACCCCCCGGACCGGCTCCAGCACCGGCTCGGGCTCGGCCGCCCGCACCGAGGCGGACGTCCGCTCCGGCTCCAGCGGGCACGAACTGGCGCGCGGCATCAGCGCCTTCCAGCGCAACACCGCTCCCCTGGTGCGAAACGAGCTGGCGCGGCTGGCGCGGGAGGGCCAGCGGCCGTCGCAGCTCTTCCTCACCTGCGCCGACTCCCGGCTGGTGACGTCGATGATCACCTCCAGTGGTCCCGGCGACCTCTTCGTCGTCCGCAACGTCGGCAACCTGGTGCCGTTGCCCGGCGAGGAGAACGGCGACGACTCGGTGGCTGCCGCGATCGAGTACGCGGTGGACGTACTGAAGGTGCGGTCCATCACGGTGTGCGGGCACTCCGGGTGCGGGGCCGTGCAGGCGCTGCTCGACTCCGGGCCCCGGGAGGAGCGGACGCCACTCAGGAGGTGGCTGCGGCACGGCCGGCCGAGCCTGGAACGGATGGCGGACGGCAGCCGGCCCCGGGCACGGCGGGCCGGACGGCCGGCCGCCGATGTCGTGGAGCAGCTCTGCCTGACCAATGTGGTCCAGCAGCTGGAGCATCTGCGCGCACACGACTCGGTGGCGCGGGCCCTGGCGGAGGATGCGCTGGAGCTGCACGGGATGTACTTCCACGTGGGCGAGGCCCAGGCGTATCTGCTCGGTGAACCGGGTGAGGACGAAGCGTTGTTCAGGCATGTGACGGAAGTGGAGGAGCTGTCCAGCCCGGCATGAGCGGATTGGAGGGGCGGGGCAGCGGTGCGCGGTCGCACGAGCGGCGGCCGCGCACCGGGGCGTCCTCTGGGAACGGTGGGCGGCACGCGCACCCGACGGATGCCGAGGGCGGGGAGGCTTCGGTAGCCGTGTCCGGTCGAGGGGGCCGGCGGCCCGGACTCCCCGCGTCGAGCTCGTCCCCGAGGCGGGTGGCCGGTCGCGGACGGTAGGTGTGGGCGGAGGCCGGAACGGCCAGGTGGACCTCGGCCGTCAGGTCGGTCACCGTGTGCGCGTCGGCGACACGCCGGGCCGCGAAAAGACGTCACCGCGCCCACATGCCACCAGTAGAACTCTCCGAAGAGCCGAGGGCCGCGTGCCGCCGTGGCCGGCCGCCCCGCATCCCTCTGTCCCCCTGTGCCCCTGTCCCCCTGTGTCCCTGCCCCCTTGTGTCCCTCCCGCTCCGTTCCCTTCCCCCCTCCCCTCCCCCTGGGTGGCGCTTCACCTGTCCTCGGGCCGGGGAAGGAAAGGCATTGCAGACGGCCCGGACCGAGGAGATCAAGACAGGTCTAAACCAATTTTCCGGCGACCCTTGTCATCCGGCCCCCGGGTCTGATGAGCTGTGGCCTGGGACACAACGGACACCCTTCGAAAGGGAGATGTCGTGAGCAACGAAAGCCTGGCCAACCTGCTGAAGGAAGAGCGCAGGTTCGCGCCGCCCGCCGCGCTGGCCACGAACGCCAACGTCACGGCGGAGGCGTATGAACAGGCCAAGGCTGACAGGCTCGGCTTCTGGGCCGAGCAGGCCCGCCGGCTGACCTGGGCCACCGAGCCGACCGAGACGCTGGACTGGTCGAACCCGCCGTTCGCCAAGTGGTTCAAGGACGGCCGGCTCAACGTCGCCTACAACTGCGTGGACCGGCACGTGGAGGCCGGACTGGGCGACCGGGTCGCCATCCACTTCGAGGGGGAGCCCGGCGACAGCCGCGCTATCACCTACGCCGAGCTCAAGGACGAGGTCAGCCGGGCCGCCAACGCACTGCTGGAGCTGGGAGTTCGGGCCGGTGACCGGGTCGCCGTCTACATGCCGATGATCCCCGAGACCGCGGTCGCGATGCTCGCCTGCGCGCGGATCGGCGCCGCACACTCGGTCGTCTTCGGCGGCTTCTCCGCGGACGCGCTGGCCACCCGCATCCAGGACGCCGACGCCAAGGTCGTCATCACCGCCGACGGCGGCTACCGGCGCGGCAAGCCGACCGCGCTCAAGCCGGCCGTGGACGAGGCCATCGGCAAGGTCGACAACGTGGAGCACGTGCTCGTGGTCCGCCGCACCGGCCAGGACGTCGCCTGGAGCGAGGGCCGGGACGTGTGGTGGCACGAGATCACCGGCCGCCAGTCCGCGGAGCACAGCCCGGAGGCGTTCGAGGCGGAGCACCCGCTGTTCATCCTGTACACCTCGGGCACGACGGGGAAGCCGAAGGGCATCCTGCACACCTCCGGCGGCTACCTCACCCAGACGGCCTACACCCACCACGCGGTCTTCGACCTCAAGCCCGACACCGACGTGTACTGGTGCACCGCGGACGTCGGCTGGGTGACCGGTCACTCGTACATCGTGTACGGGCCGCTGGCCAACGGCGCCACCCAGGTCATGTACGAGGGCACCCCGGACACCCCGCACCAGGGCCGGTTCTGGGAGATCGTGCAGAAGTACAAGGTGACCATCCTGTACACCGCGCCGACCGCGATCCGCACGTTCATGAAGTGGGGCGACGACATCCCCGCCAAGTTCGATCTCAGCAGCCTGCGGGTGCTGGGGTCGGTCGGCGAGCCGATCAATCCCGAGGCCTGGATCTGGTACCGCAAGCACATCGGCGCCGACCGCACCCCGATCGTGGACACCTGGTGGCAGACCGAGACCGGCGCCATGATGATCTCCCCGCTGCCCGGCGTCACCCACACCAAGCCCGGCTCGGCCCAGACCCCGCTGCCCGGCATCTCCGCCACGGTCGTCGACGACGAAGCCAACGAAGTGGCCAACGGAGGCGGCGGCTACCTCGTGCTGACCGAGCCGTGGCCGTCCATGCTGCGCACCATCTGGGGCGACGACCAGCGCTTCATCGACACCTACTGGTCCCGCTTCGAGGGCCGCTACTTCGCCGGCGACGGCGCGAAGAAGGACGACGACGGCGACATCTGGCTGCTGGGGCGGGTCGACGACGTCATGCTCGTCTCCGGCCACAACATCTCCACCACCGAGGTCGAGTCCGCACTCGTCTCCCACCCCGCGGTCGCCGAGGCTGCCGTCGTCGGCGCCGCCGACGAGACCACCGGACAGGCCATCGTCGCCTTCGTGATCCTGCGCGGCACCGCCAGCGAGGACGACAAACTCGTCGGCGAACTGCGCGACCACGTCGGGGCCACCCTCGGCCCGATCGCCAAGCCCAAGCGGATCCTGCCGGTCGCCGAACTCCCGAAGACCCGCTCCGGCAAGATCATGCGCCGCCTGCTGCGCGACGTCGCGGAGAACCGTCAGCTCGGCGACGTCACTACGCTGACCGATTCCACGGTCATGGACCTCATCCAGTCGAAGCTCCCCGCCGCACCCAGCGAGGACTGAGCGGCCCCGGAGCACGCTCCCGAGGGGCGCCCCGCGCGACAGCGGGGCGCCCTTTTCGCGCCTACCGTGGAAGCACCGAAACGAAGCACCGGATGCACTCCCCCACATCCTTAAGGTAAACTAAGTAAAGCGTCAGCGACGCGACAAGATCCTCAAGGTGCGCCGGGAAGTCTGGTCGGCATGCGTTCCGCCCTGCCCACCGCCCGGAGGTCGCCCCCGTGGTCCCGCCCCGCAACACCGCCCCCCGCAAGGTCCTCGGGCGCCTCTCCCTTCCCGAGCGGACCTTCGTCCTGGACGCCCTGCGGACCGAGACCGTCGGCGGTGTGCTGCTGCTCGTCGCCGCGGTCACCGCGCTGATCTGGGCGAACATACCCACGCTGCACCACAGCTACGAGGCCGTCAGCGACTTCCACCTCGGCCCCGGATCCCTCGGTCTGAACCTCTCGGTCGAGCACTGGGCCGCCGACGGGCTCCTCGCGGTGTTCTTCTTCGTCGCCGGGATCGAACTCAAACGCGAACTGGTCGCCGGCGACCTGCGGGACCCCAAGGCCGCCGTGCTGCCCGTGGCGGCCGCGCTGTGCGGAATGGCCGTACCGGCGCTCGTCTACACCCTCACCAACATCGTCGGCGGGGGCTCGACGCAGGGCTGGGCCGTGCCCACCGCCACCGACATCGCCTTCGCACTGGCCGTGCTCGCGGTCATCGGCACCTCACTGCCCAGCGCCCTGCGCGCCTTTCTGCTGACGCTCGCCGTCGTCGACGACCTGTTCGCGATCCTGATCATCGCGATCTTCTTCACCGACCGCATCGACTTCGCCGCGCTCGGCGGGGCCGTCGTCGGGCTGCTCGTCTTCTGGGTGCTGCTGCGCAAGGGCGTACGCGGCTGGTACGTGTACGTCCCGCTCGCCCTCGTCATCTGGGCGCTGATGTACAACAGCGGCGTCCACGCGACCATCGCCGGTGTCGCCATGGGCCTGATGCTGCGCTGCACCACCCACGAGGATGAACGGCGCTCCCCCGGCGAGCACATCGAGCACCTCGTGCGCCCCCTGTCGGCGGGCCTCGCCGTACCGCTGTTCGCGCTGTTCAGCGCCGGTGTGTCGGTCTCCGGCGGAGCAATGATGGACGTGTTCACCAAGCCGGAGCCCCTCGGTGTGGTCCTCGGACTCGTCGTCGGCAAGGCGTTCGGGATCTTCGGCGGCACCTGGCTGACCGTCCGCTTCACGCGGGCGTCCCTCAGCGAGGACCTCGCATGGGCGGACGTCTTCGCCGTGGCGACCCTGGCCGGCATCGGCTTCACCGTCGCGCTGCTCATCGGCGAACTGGCCTTCGAGGGCGACGCCGTACTGACCGCCCAGGTCAAGGCGGCCGTACTGACCGGCTCGCTGATCGCGGCCGTCTGCGCGACCGTCCTGCTGAAGATACGCAACGCCAAGTACCGCAGGCTGTGCGAGGACGAGGAGCGGGACGAGGACCTCGACGGCATCCCGGACGTCTACGAGCAGGACGAACCGGCGTACCACCTGCGCATGGCGGAGATCTACGAGCGGAAGGCGGCCGAGCACCGCCGGATCGCCCGGGAGAAGGCCGCAACGCGCCACGGGCTTGCCGAAGTACCGGGCGGGGCAGGCGAGGATGACGACCGTCCGGCATGATCTGACGAGACGGTACAAAAGACGAAGAGGGAGACCGCGATGAGCGCACCCGACGGCAGCCCGGTCGGCGCCGAACGCAGCATCGGCCAGCTGTTCGCCTCGGCGACGACCGAATTGTCGGCGCTGGTGCACGACGAGATCGCGCTGGCCAAGGCCCAGCTCAAGATGGACGTCAAGCGCGGGGCGACGAGCGGCGGCGCGTTCTCGGCGGCCGGAGTGCTCCTGCTCTTCTCCCTGCCGATGCTCAACTTCGCGCTGGCGTACGGCATCCGGACCTGGAGCGGCTGGAACCTCGCGATCTGCTTCCTGCTCTCCTTCGCGGCGAACGTCCTGGTGGCCGCCGTGCTCGCGCTGATCGGCGTGGTCTTCGCGAAGAAGGCCAAGAAGAGCCAGGGCCCGCAGAAGGTGGCCGCGTCGATGAAGGAGACGGCGGGCGTCCTGCAGAACGCCAAGCCGCACCCGCGCCCCGAGCGCCCGGCGCTGGAGGACCGCGTGCCCGAGGCCATCGAGGCTGTGGCACGCTCATCGTCATGACGGATCCCGCCGCTCCTTCGGTCGTACGCGTCGATGTCCCCGAAGGGGTGACCCACCGGGACGTCGCCGCCAACGGCGCCCGCTTCCACATCGCGGAGGTGGGTGACGGGCCGCTGGTACTGCTGCTGCACGGCTTTCCGCAGTTCTGGTGGACCTGGCGGCACCAGCTGACGGCGCTCGCGGACGCCGGTTTCCGCGCCGTCGCCATGGACCTGCGCGGCGTCGGCGGCAGCGACCGCACCCCGCGCGGCTACGACCCCGCCGGTCTCGCCCTCGACATCACCGGCGTGATCCGCTCCCTCGGCGAGCCGGACGCCGCGCTGGTCGGCCACGACCTGGGCGGCTATCTGGCGTGGACGGCAGCCGCGATGCGGCCCAAGCTCGTACGGCGGCTCGCGGTCTTCTCCATGCCGCACCCCCGGCGCTGGCGCTCCGCGATGCTGCGGGACGCCCGGCAGTCGGCCGCCAGTTCGTACATCTGGGGCTTCCAGCGGCCCTGGATCCCGGAGCGGCAGCTCGTCGCCGACGACGCGGCGCTCGTGGGGCGCCTGATCCGGGAGTGGTCCGGGCCGCGGCTGCCGGACGACGACGCGGTGGACACGTACCGGCGGGCGATGTGCATCCCGTCGACCGCGCACTGCTCGATCGAGCCGTACCGCTGGCTGGTGCGGTCGCTGGCCCGGCCGGACGGCATCCAGTTCAACCGCCGTATGAAGCGGCCGGTGCGCGTGCCGACCCTGCATCTGCACGGCTCCCTGGACCCGGTGGTGCGGACGCGGAGCGCGGCGGGATCGGGTGAGTACGTCGAGGCGCCGTACCGCTGGCGGCTGTTCGACGGACTCGGCCACTTCCCGCACGAGGAGGATCCGGTGGCCTTCTCGGCCGAGCTGATCAACTGGCTCAAGGACCCCGAGCCCGACCGCTGAGACCCGTGCGCCCGGCCGCGGCCGGTGACCGGGCCGATGCGCCCGGTATCCGGGTTGGAACATTTGTCCTACGAACAGCCACATGCCTGACGCATAGGCCAATTGAGCGGCCCGGAGGCGGTTATCGACCTTGGGGCAGGGGCAGACGTCGGGGTATGGGCTGGACGCACGACTACAGTGACGCACCCCGCAGCCGCCGTTTCACAGGCGGCCTGAGCTCTCACCGGCGAGGCGCACCGCAGCTGCCGGGCACGGAGCTCCAAATGGGGATTCCGCGCATCCTGCGCCGCCGGGCCCGCTGGGTCTCGGTACGACTGCGCCACCCCCGCGGCTGACCGCCCTCCGGGGCCGCCCTACAGGGCGCAGCTGCCGGTTCCGACCCGCCTGTTCGCCGTACGCCCCTTGGCGATGTCCGCCTGGATCTCGTCCGCCGTGAGCGCGTAGCCGGTCTCGGCGTCGTCGAGGGACTTGGCGAAGACCACGCCGTACACCTTGCCGTCGGGCGTGAGCAGCGGTCCGCCGGAGTTGCCCTGACGGACGGTCGCGTACAGGGAGTAGACGTCGCGGCGGACGGTGCCACGGTGATAGATGTCCGGGCCGTTGGCCGTGATGCGGCCACGCACGCGCGCGGCGCGGACGTCGTACGCCCCGTTCTGCGGGAAGCCCGCGACGATCGCGCTGTCGCCGCTGGCCGCGTCCGGGGGCGAGAACCGCAGGGCACGCGCCTTCAGGTCCGGTACGTCGAGCACCGCGATGTCGCGCTCCCAGTCGTAGAGGACGACCTTGGCGTCGTACTTGCGGCCCTCGCCGCCTATCTGCACGGTGGGCTCGTCGACGCCGCCGACGACGTGCGCGTTGGTCATGACGCGGCGGTCGCCGAAGACGAAGCCACTGCCCTCCAGGACCTTGCCGCAGCTCTGCGCGGTGCCCATGACCTTGACGATGGAGTTCTTGGCGCGGGTGGCGACGACGCTGTTGGCGAGCGCCGGGTCCGGCGGCCGGACATCGGTGATCGGCTCGTTGGCGAAGGGGCTGAAGACTTGTGGGAAGCCGTTCTGCGCGAGGACGGTGGAGAAGTCCGCGAACCAGGTGTCGGCCTGTGCGGGCAGGGCCCGGGACACCCCGAGGAGCACCTTGGAGTTGCGGACCTCCTTGCCGAGCGTCGGCAGCGTCGTACCGGCCAGGGCCGAGCCGATCAGCCAGGCGACCAGCAGCATCGCCACGACGTTGACCAGGGCCCCGCCGGTCGCGTCCAGGGCGCGGGCGGGGGACCAGGTGATGTACCGGCGCAGCTTGTTGCCCAGGTGGGTGGTCAGAGCCTGGCCGACGGAGGCGCAGACGATGACGACGACCACCGCGACGACCGCGGCGGTCGTGCTGACCTCAGCTTTGTCGGTCAGGGCGTCCCAGATGACGGGCAGCAGATAGACGGCGACGAGACCGCCGCCCAGGAAGCCGATCACCGACAGGATGCCGACGACGAACCCCTGGCGATAGCCGACGATCGCGAACCACACGGCGGCGACCAGCAGCAGGATGTCCAGCACGTTCACTGATTCTGGCCTCGCCTCGTCACTCTCCGGTCCCACCAGCTCGGCCGGGGGTCCGGCCCGCCGCAGAGCGGCGAAGGGACACAGTGTCCCCCGGAAAAACACAGCACGGGGTTCACCCTGTCATGACCGCCAGTCGAGTGGGACCTGCTTCTCCCTGTCCCAGGGGCGCTCCCATCCGGCGTAGTGCAGCAGCCGGTCGATGATGCCCGCCGTAAAACCCCAGACCAGGGCCGATTCGACCAGGAATGCCGGGCCCGCGTGGCCGCGCGGGTGGACGGCGGTGGCCCGGTTCTGCGGGTCCGTGAGATCCGCCACGGGGACGGTGAAGACGCGCGCGGTCTCGTTCGGGTCCACGACGCCGACCGGGCTCGGCTCCCGCCACCAGCCCAGCACGGGTGTGACGACGAAGCCGCTGACCGGAATGTAGAGCTTGGGCAGCACGCCGAAGAGCTGAACGCCGGACGGGTCGAGTCCGGTCTCCTCCTCGGCCTCGCGGAGGGCGGCCCGCAGCGGCCCGTCGGCCTGCGCGTCGCCGTCCTCGGGGTCGAGGGCGCCACCGGGGAACGACGGCTGGCCGGCATGCGAGCGCAGCGACCCGGCGCGCTCCATGAGCAGCAGCTCGGGACCGCGCTCACCCTCGCCGAACAGGATCAGCACCGCGGACTGCCGCCCCGCCCCGTTCTCCGGCGGCAGGAAGCGGCTGAGCTGGAGCGGCTCGACCGTCTCCACGGCGCTGACCACCGGGTCCAGCCACTCCGGCAGCCCCTTCTTGCTGAGCGTCACCGAACCGCCCTGGGTATTGCTCGCGTGCGTCATAGCCACCCCCGTTCTGCCGTGTCCAACGCCCGACGGTCCCGAGATCGTTCCAGCGGGTCAACCTGCGTTGACCGGCGTGCGGCGGCCGGCCGGCGCGTCATGCCGCCCCCAGCGGCGGAGCCGGCCTGCCGCCCGCGTCGAGATAGGACTGCGGGGGCTTGAGCCGCTGGCCCGGAAAGCCGCCCTTCTCGTACTTGAGGAGCTTGCGGGCCTTGTCGGGATCGGTCTCACCCTCGCCGTACGCCGGGCAGAGCGGGGCGATGGGGCACGCGCCGCAGGCGGGCTTGCGGGCGTGGCAGATGCGGCGGCCGTGGAAGATCACGTGGTGCGAGAGCATCGTCCACTCGCTCTTCGGGAACAGCGCGCCGACGGCGGCCTCGATCTTGTCCGGGTCGGTCTCCTCGGTCCACTTCCAGCGCCGCACCAGCCGCTGGAAGTGCGTGTCCACGGTGATGCCGGGCCGTCCGAAGGCGTTGCCGAGGACCACGAACGCGGTCTTGCGGCCGACGCCGGGCAGCTTGACGAGGTCCTCCAGCCTCCCGGGGACCTCACCGCCGAACTCCTTGACGAGGGCCCTGGACAGTCCCATGACGGACTTGGTCTTGGCCCGGAAGAAGCCGGTGGGGCGGAGGATCTCCTCCACTTCCTCCGGCACGGCGGCGGCCAGGTCCTCGGGGGTGGGGTACTTGGCGAAGAGCGCCGGCGTGGTCTGGTTGACCCTGAGGTCCGTGGTCTGGGCGGAGAGCACCGTGGCGACCAGGAGCTGGAAGGGGTTCTCGAAGTCGAGCTCGGGGTGGGCGTACGGGTAGACCTCGGCGAGCTCGCGGTTGATACGGCGGGCACGGCGGACCAGCGAGGTGTGCGACTCGTTCGCCGGCGCCTTCTTCGCGGACACGGCTTTCCCCGCCGACTCCTTCTTCACCGGTGCCTCCTTCGCGGACGCATCCTTCGCGGGCGCCGCCTTCACCGCGGCCTTCTTCGCAGGGCGCTGTTTTACCGCGGCCGCCTTCGCGGGCACCTTCTTCGCGGACACCTTCTCCGCCGCCGGTTTCGCCGTTTTTACGGTTTTCCTACCGCCGCCCGGATTCTGTTCGCCCACAGCGGAATCGCGACGTACAACCACCCGCCCAGCCCCCTTGGCCTGTGCTCTACCGGCGATTTGGACACCCGGCCAGCCTAAAGCCAGGCACCGACATCCGCCCCGGACCCTGAAGATCAGCGCCCAATTGGACCCCTGCCGCTTACCTCGGGACACCTGTGCGGCATCCTTGTGACAGATCACACTGTTTGGACCGTCCGGCAAAATGGGGAGCACGGTCCCCTGGTACCAAGGGGGAGCAAGATCCCCTGAGCAGGTCGACAAGGAGAGAACTCGTGGACGACGTTCTGCGGCGCAACCCGCTCTTCGCGGCGCTCGATGACGAGCAGTCCGCGGAGCTGCGCGCCTCCATGAGTGAGGTGACCCTCGCACGTGGAGACTCCCTGTTCCACGAGGGCGACCCGGGCGACCGGCTCTACGTCGTCACCGAGGGCAAGGTCAAGCTCCACCGCACCTCCCCCGACGGCCGCGAGAACATGCTCGCCGTCGTCGGCCCCGGCGAGCTGATCGGCGAGCTGTCGCTGTTCGACCCCGGCCCGCGTACGGCGACCGCGACCGCGCTGACCGAGGTCAAGCTGCTCGGTCTCGGCCACGGCGACCTCCAGCCCTGGCTGAACGCCCGCCCCGAGGTGGCCACCGCCCTGCTGCGCGCCGTCGCGCGCCGTCTGCGCAAGACCAACGACGCCATGTCCGACCTGGTCTTCTCCGACGTCCCCGGCCGTGTCGCCCGTGCCCTGCTGGACCTCTCCCGCCGCTTCGGTGTGCAGTCCGAGGAGGGCATCCACGTCGTCCACGACCTCACCCAGGAGGAGCTGGCCCAGCTGGTCGGCGCGTCCCGCGAGACCGTGAACAAGGCGCTGGCGGACTTCGCGCAGCGCGGGTGGCTCCGCCTGGAGGCGCGGGCCGTGATCCTGCTGGACGTCGAGCGGCTCGCGAAGCGCTCGCGCTGACGCCGGTCCTCGGACGTGCGTCGAAGGGGGGGGGCCCGCGCGCGGCGGGGGGGGGCTCCCGCCCACGCGGCGGGCCTCTCGGGAGAGAGCGCGGGAGTAGTTCGGGCG
>NZ_JBHYKH010000114.1:0-2159 GCF_042741275.1 Streptomyces sp. NPDC058964 | reverse complement strand
CGCGGGTGTGGGGGGGTGTGTCGGGGTGCGGGCCGGCGGGCGGCGCCCGCGCCCCCCCATTCGCTTTCCGGTTCGCTTTCCGGTTCGCTTCCGGTCTGTTTTCCGGCCGACGCGACGGTAAATGAGCCGCCCAGCCGGTCCCCTCGGGGCACAGTGACCCCATGGCCGAAACCATGCCCTCCAGGGGCCTCGACCTTCAGGGCCGCATCGAGCGCGAAGGCTCCCTCGCTCGTATCCCGCACGACTTCCGGCCCGTGGTCGCCGCCGCTCGGGACCGATTGCTGGACGTCTTCGGGGCGCGGCTGCACAGCGCCTACCTCTACGGCTCTGTTCCGCGCGGCACCGCGCGCACGGGCCGCAGCGATCTCGATCTGCTGGTCGCACTGCGGCAGGAGCCGAGCGACGCGGACCGGGAGGCCTCGCGAGCGCTCGGTGACACGCTCGACAAGGAGTTCCCGCAGATCGACGGGGTGGGGACGCTGCTGTTCAGCAGGGCACGCCTGCTGAGCGAGCTGGAGCGATACGACCTGGGGTGGTTCGTCGCCTGCCTGTGCACCCCGATCCTCGGGGAGGACCTCGCCGAGTACCTGCCCCGCTACCGGCCCGACTCGCTGCTCGCCCGCGAGACCAACGGGGACCTCGCTCTCATCCTCCCCCGCTGGCGGGAGCGGATCGCCGGCGCGGACGTCTGCGAGGAGGCTCTGCGGCCGCTCGTACGGTTCATGTCCCGGCACCTCGTGCGTACCGGGTTCACCCTCGTCATGCCCCGCTGGAACGGCTGGACCAGCGACCTGAGGGAGATGGCGGAGGTGTTCGGCGCGTACTACCCGGAGCGGGCGGGGCAGATGCTGGCCGCAGCCGAGCACGGGTACGAGCCGCAGGGCGATCCCGCCGTCCTGAGCTCGTACGTCGACGACCTCGGGCCGTGGCTCGCCGAGGAGTACGCGCGCGTGCACGGAGTGAAGGCCGCCAGGCCGGACTGACCGCCGGCCCGGGCACCGGGCACACCGGGCACACCGGGCACACCGGGGCTAGATCAGCCCGTGGTCCTTGAGGTAGTCCATCTGCGCCCGCACCGACAGCTCCGCCGCCGGCCACAGCGAGCGGTCCACATCGGCGTACACCTGCGCGACGACCTGTGCAGCGGTGCGGTAGCCGTTCTCGACGGCCGTCTCCACCTGGGCGAGGCGGTGGGCGCGGTGGGCGAGGTAGAACTCGACGGCGCCCTGCGCGTCCTCCAGGACGGGACCGTGGCCCGGCAGGACCGTACGGACCCCGTCGTCCACCGTGAGCGATCTCAGACGCCTCAGGGAGTCCAGATAGTCGCCCAGACGCCCGTCGGGGTGCGCCACGACCGTCGTGCCGCGGCCCAGGATCGTGTCGCCGGTCAGGACCGCCCGGTCGGCCGGGAGGTGGAAGCACAGGGAGTCCGCGGTGTGACCGGGGGTCGGTACGACCCTGAGCTCCAGGCCGCCGACCGTGACCACGTCTCCGGCGGCCAGCCCCTCGTCGCCGAGGCGCAGCGCGGGGTCCAGCGCGCGCACCTTCGTGCGGGTCAGTCCGGCGAAGCGGGCGGCGCCCTCCGCGTGATCGGGGTGGCCGTGGGTCAGGAGGGTCATCGCGACCCGCTTGCCCGCCTTCTCGGCCATGTCCACGACGTTCTGGAGGTGCTCGTCGTCCAGGGGGCCGGGGTCGATCACGACGGCCAGGTCGGAGTCGGGCTCGGCGACGATCCAGGTGTTCGTGCCGTCCAGGGTCATCGCGGAGGCGTTGGGTGCCAGGACGTTGACGGCCCGCGCGGTGGCCGGACCGGAGAGGACTCCGCCGCGGGGCTGGCCCGGCAGGGCGGCTGCGTCCGTCATGCCGGGCCTCCACCGGTCGGGACGGTCGGTATGTGCTTGGTGAACTCGTCGTGGCCCGGCCAGGACAGGACGATCTCGCCCTCCACCAGACGGGCGCTCGCCAGGACGGGCGTCATGTCGCGGCTGGGAGCGGCCGCGAGCGCCTCGGCGGCGGTGGCGTGCGGGGCCAGCTGCCGCAGGGTCGCGATGGTCGGCGGCATCATCGTCAGCTCGCCCGTGTCGTACGAGGCCGCGGCCTGCTCCGGGCGGATCCACACCGTGCGATCGGCCACCGTGGTGGCGTTACGGGTGCGCTGG
>NZ_JBHYKH010000113.1:14011-20511 GCF_042741275.1 Streptomyces sp. NPDC058964 | reverse complement strand
GTCCCCGGTGCGCGTCCACTGCATGCTCACGCCGAACCGCAGTCACCAACTTGCCGAAGCAGCGCGGGCTCAGCCCGGTGAACGGGGCTATCCAATACGGCTCCGACGCCGTGATCACACCAGCCACACCAAGATCATCTCACCCCTGACCAGGGGTTACGGGACAGCCCTTAGTGGCGCCCAAATCCCGGTCAGCCGCAAATGCGATGCCCTTTTGAATGACTCGCGCGCCCCAAGAGATCGAAGGCTCTCTGGTCGACGTATCTAATTGGCATATGAGGCAGTAACTGCCTGCCATTCGCCTATCCGATAGGCACGCCCAGAGCTCCGCCGACACCACCCGGGACCGTGTCAGACGCGTGGCAGGTGGGAGCCCCACGGATGGCGCAGCGTCGGCATCAAGGGTCGTCAAGCCACTGCTCCGCAGATAGAGCGCTCAACTCGTTCTGGGAGACACGGGCCTCCCAAGACGAGGGTAGCCGTCAGCGCGCCGCCTGCGTGCTTCCGTGCGCCCCGGGCCGCGCCACTCCAACGTCCCCGGCACCACTGAACCATGGCCTCGCATGAACGGATTCGGGAAGTACTGGGGTTGGATCGTCTTCGCGGTACTCATTGCGGGCTGGTTGACCTTCGACTTCGGGCCAGTCGCGCTCATCGTCCTGTCCGGGATCAGCGCCTTCTACTTCTTCTTCAACGTGCCCGTCTGGTGCGGCGCGGAAGGTCGCGGCGGCTCATGCCGCAACAACAGCTACGGGGCCCTCATGGGTTGCCATCTTCGCCAGCACAAGTGGCAGAAGCTCAAGATGCTGTTTTGGAGCGCCCGTTGGGCACGGCTCCGGCAGGAGCTGTTCCAGAACGCGACCACCACCCTGGCCAGCGTGGGCGGCATCTTGGCGATCACGTCAGGCATAGCGGCAACGTTGCAACCCCTGTTCGGTGGGGGCTGGTGACGGAGTCGGCTGACATCCACGTCTGACATCAACGGCAGCAGACATCGGCACGGCGTGGAGGCTGCACGTGACCCACCCGTTTACGAGGTGCCAGAAGCTCCATGCCTGGTGATCGAACTCCTAAGGCGGTGCTCACCTTCTGCTCCGCTCAGGGCGAGGGCGTGGGCCAGCAGCCAGGTCGAGATGCAAGGGGAGGCCTGGAGTCGAGGGAGTCCAGGCCTCGCGCAGAGCCACGGCCCAGTGGTTGAGCGGCCAGCTAGGGACTTCACATTATTACTGACAGGTTCCTATCGCTACGAGGACGCCGGTGCGGCTTGGTCACGTTGGTGGCAGCATCTTTACGGAGAGACGGGAGATTCCTTGATCATTTTTGACACCAATGCGGTGCGCCTGCTCAACCCCGCCAGCGACAAGGCTGACCTGATCCGCAAACTTCGCGCGAGTGGCCAAAGGGTTGGCATCCCGTCGATGGTGCTGGTGGAGATGGCGGCCCAGCAGGTGCTGAGGTATCGGGACGCCTACGGGACTGTCGCGTCTGCGATCTCAAAGCTGCAAGCAGTCACCCCCAGCCCCCTTGGCCAGCAAACTGGCCCTGACTTCCAGCCAGATACCGTGGACAGCTACTGGACCGAGCAGTACGGAGACCTGTTCCAAGTACTCGAGACCACGCCAGAGATGGCCATGCAGGCTCTTTCGCGTGAGGCGCATGGACTCAAGCCAGCCAAACGTGACCGGAACGATCGGGACGGTGACACCAAGACAGGAGCCAGGGACGTCGCGATCTGGCTGACGCTGGTTGGCTACATGCGCGAACACCCCGCCGAGCACGTTTACTTCGTGACCGCGAACACCTCGGACTTCGGAGACGGCTCAACCTTCCCGATGCCGATGGACGAAGATGCCCGAGGCATGCTGGGCCGGCTTACTGTGCTCAACGGCTGGAACGATGTTGTAGACGCGTTCACGACTAAGGTCGACGCGACGGTTGACGGCGAGGAGATGCTCCGCTCCGCCAGGCTGGTACGAACCATCCAGCTCGAAGCTAAGGAGCGGATGCGCAATTTCTTCGGGTTGACCAGCTGGATGCCCGGATCGGGCGTTTCCTGGACTGAACCGGGCGGCGCTGCCTTTATGGAAACATGGGTAGTACCGCCGATAGCAGCGCTGCTCAATATCGATGAGATCAGTGGTCATGAGATCGGAGATGCCGTCTGGTACACGGCCAACACCACCTGGCTGCTGGCAGGCATCGCCATGAACAGTGACCCAGCAAGCAGCTCCGCCTTCGTTCAGCTGAACGTGAAGTGGCCCGTCAAGGTTCTCTTCTCGACCTCCGACCACCCGCCCGTGGTGATCAGCAGCGACCCACCAATGCTCCCCGACTTCCAAGAAGGAAGCCCTGATCTCGAAGCGCGCCAGCAGCTCTCAGCCACGTTGCTAAGTACGAGGATCCCCTCTGAGGCATCGCAGGGTTCCTTGGAGGATTTGCTAGTGCTCCTCGCAGCGAGTACCGGGGATCTACCTTCGCAATTGCGGAACCTGCGGAACTCTCTGGCCCATGGGGTCTGGCCCGGGGACGAACCTCCGAACCCTGATGTTGACCCGCACACAGATCCCGAGAGGTGATGATCTCCTCCCCCTTGAGCTCCCCTTGACCGCACCACAAGCGCACCAGATCGAGCGGGGAGCAGCGGGGAATCACGGTGAAAGGAGGCACTGCCGATGAGGCAGCAACCCAGCCGTTCACCGAGGTCAGTGCCCGAACCGGCTGTAAACGCTCTCAGCTTCCTAAGCTGATGGCTCTCAGGCATCGTCGTCCCGGATCGGCCGTCGAGGCATGTGCTGGTCGACGGACGATAGCGTGGCTGAGGCTGGTGGAGGTGCAACGAGGCATACGCGCGCCTGATCGGTCGGCGCACCCGCCCTCGTGGCTGACTGTCGTCGGCTGAGGTTCAGACGGGGCGCATCGAGGGTGCCGATCGTCAGTCGCGCGCGGCAAAGCTGGGCCGTCCCTGGGCCGTCCGAGGTCGCTCAACAGTGGCCAATGATGACCAACGACGACTGCTAGGCGTACAAGTCCACTGTCCCTGGCCAGCGAAAACCCAGCTCACCAAGATCCCCGGCAAGACCCAGGAGTTCTATTCGACCTACATGGACGGCTCCTTGCCCACAAAGTTCTGATCTCTGCGGCGAGAGCGCAGGCGGCGACTGGGACCGAGTCATTTGCATCCTGCCGGGTCCACTCGCCTGTAGTCAGCAACTACCGCATGGCTCCCCTAGCTTGGCAGTGAGGCAGGGGGAGGCACCTCAGAATGGGTTATCCCACGGATCCTCCATTGAGACCCGAACCCATGCATCGTCTTGGACGCTGTCACTGAGATCGAGCGGAGAATAATCAATGGGCGCGTAATCGCTGGCTGCGGCCCAATCGCCGACGAAGTAGCCAGGCGCGGGAAGTCCGAAGAGTACGGCAGCAACCAGTTGGCGCGGGTCGGTCTCCTGCCGTCGCCAAGGGCCCTCGTCTCCCTGGGGTCTCCAGCCTCCGGGGGCCTTTTGTAGTCTCCACAGGAACTCGATCTCGGACTGCATCCAGAGACGATTCAATATGTCCGCGGCCTGTGTCGGCACGAGGGCGCCCCGATCGAGGTACGCCATGAACCTGAGTACCGCAGCATACGAGAGTTTCAATCTTCGAGCCCTGCGCTGCTCGTCGTCCAGAGTCGCCAGAAAGGTTGCGGCGGTCACACTCGGGTGCTCGTGCTCCGGACGAAGGGTGATGACGGACCCCGCGCTGCCGTCCCTCCGATGCTCCCCCTTGATGGGCCAGCCAATATCGTCGAGAGCTCTGCTGACGACATCCCGGAGATTTCGGCGGGTGTCGACATCAAGCCTGGCGGGTGCTTCCCACTCAACGCGCATGACCAGGATCGGGCGCGGGTCCCACGGGGCTACTGGCAGCAGGGGCCGTGTGCCAGCCGGCACCGGCGTTGGTGGTGGCAGGGGTGGCTCATCCCCCTTCGGAAGCATCGGTGGCGCGGGTTGTTCGAGGGCCGTGTGCCCCGACGCCGCCAGCCACAGCTGATGCATCCGCTGCACCTCGCGTGCCTGATCCGCGCCCGGCGTCCTCTCCGCAAGGGCTTCCACCAGAAGCTCGACCAGCCCCCACGTCGGCACTCGCTCGCTGGAGAAGGCGTCGTGGACCCGACTCCTGCCGGCCACCTTGGGGTCGACCCGATGGACGAGCGCACGCACGGACGGTAGCCCAGCCCGAAAGTGCAGGTCGTGGAGCGCGTCGTTCAGCTCCTTGCCCGGCCCCTCGGGCAAGGAGGGTCGCTTCAACCTCGGCATGGCCCCCCAGCCCGTCCGATTCCGTCCGATGCTGTCCGACGATACCGCCTGGCGTCCCCGCGCGTCCGAGCCGTCCTGCGCCAACGCACCCTGAATCAAGACACGTTGTCGACCGGAAGGACGGTAGCCATGTGGGTGTCCACGTTGCCCTGGGACGCCATCGGCCAGGGTGCGCTCAGCGAGACGATCGGGTCTCTCCTCGCCACGGGACTCGTGGCCGGCGGCGGTTGGCTGACCCGGAGAGTACGCCGCCAGCGCAGGAGCAAGGGGGCCCCGCACACCGTCGAACCCCTCTCAAGCCCTGCGGAGGATCACAGCCGGATCGAAGCCTGAGTTCGCGCCCGTCATCGCCCCCCGGATGCCTTCCGGCGCACCCGCCATCGTGGCTGACTGCTGTCGGCTGCGGTTCAGACGGGCCACATGAAAGGTTCCCGCCGTCCCCGAGCGTGCCGAGCCTGGGCCGTCTCTGGGCCGTCCGAGGGTGCTCGACGGTGGCCAAGGACGACCAACAATGACCACCAGGCGCACGAGCCCACCGCTCCTGACCAGGGAAAACGCAGGTCATCAACATCCCCGACAAGACCCAGGGCAAGAAGAAGTAGGGTTTGTGATCATGCCTCCCAGCTGCGCATACGGCGCGGATGGGAGGCATTTTCATGCGCCGCGAGGGCCTTGATGCTCTCCCCGCCCCCTCGACGCTGCGGCCGGCCGTGGCACGTTACCCCTCGTCGACGGTCTGCAGCTCGACGGACCGGTCGGCCACGTCCATCGTCTGCGGCGTGGCCAGCAGCTTGTTCAGCCCAAGGGTCAACTGCACGGCGAACACGCTCAGTAGGACGGCCAGGGCTATTCGGACCAGGCTGTAGCCGGCGTCGACGTTCGCCGCGGTCTCGTAGTCGTCGGGGGTTTGGAGGTTGGAGTTGGTCACGAACGAGACGTAGAGCGCGGCGAAAACCGACAGGAACCACGCGCCGTAGGTCCAGACGACTCCGCTGCCGCCTGGCAGGGCCCTGATCCATCCCAGCCCGATGTCGGTGCGTGACATGGCGTTCGCGTGGCCTGCGCGCACCCATCGCTGGTAGGCGTACAGAACTGCCATGAAGGCTACGAAGCGCAACATGCCCGTGGTGCTGATCGTCTGGAGTGCGCTGTGCAAAGCCTGCCGGTCGTAACCGTTGTGGGCGGCGGCCAAGGCCCATTGGTGAGCCCGCGTGTGCTCGGCGGAGAACCGCACGGCCTCGTTGACGATGGCTACCGCGGCTGCGGCCAGCACCGTAAACAGTGGGCCCGACAGCGAGACCCGACCGGGACTCACCTTGGACTGGACCAGCAACGCCGCCTTGTCGTTGCGCCCGCGACGCTGAGGCGGCTTCGACAAGTCGCTCTCCTGCTGACAGACCGGACACAGCCCTTTGATCCCGTCAAAAGCAACTTCACGCTGCCGACACTTCCGGCACGTCAGTAGCATCCCGCGCCCCCTCTTTGCATGATCGCGGTTGAATTGAGCGCCGCATCCTATTGGATCTGCCAGAGAGGCGTCGATGCCTTCTTGATCTTCCCTTCGCGGCGGCCCGACGGCCCGACACGGTGCGGCCCGGCCCCGATGGCGACGGGCCGAGTCCTGGAACCTCATGGAACCTCCGAGGTCAACCACCAACGACCGACAACGACAACCAACAACCGCCCGACCACAGGTCAGTTGAGGTGAGCACCCCGCTGACCAGCCCCAAAAACCGGGCGGTCGAAACGCAGGGCAAGAAGAAGCAACCCGACACCAGTAAGCCCCCGACCTGCTGTTTCCTGGCAGGGCGGGGGCTTACTGGTGGGGCTGGGTCGCCCCTGGGCCGTCAGGTGCTTGGTTGGTCCGTCAGATGCGTCGCCGCAAGAGGCGGATGCGGATGTCGAGGACGATCAGCAGGGCCGTGGGGATGGCGATCTTGGCGGGGGCGTTCGCCCAGAGTGCGAGGGTGCCGCCGGCCGTGCCGTTGAGCGCCATGGGCAGGTCGCGAAGGCGGATGTCGACGCTGACGCCTAAGGGTGAGACCATGGATCCTCCATGTGTGATCGGTTCCTGGCTAAGGTTTCCGAGCGCAGAAATGGAAGCGGGGGGGGGGCCCCCCCCCCGCGGGCGGGCGTCGGGGGGTGTGGGTTGGTTCAGATTGGTGAGGCGCGCGCCACCCACACCCCAGCGGGCGCCGGGGT
>NZ_JBHYKH010000113.1:0-14001 GCF_042741275.1 Streptomyces sp. NPDC058964 | reverse complement strand
AAACTTTCCCATAGTCGTCACGCGCGAACCAAACGCACAGCTAGGCGCCACCTTGTTTGTTTGGGTGGACAGTCGGAGTGCTCCGAAAACCTTGGAAAACTTCCCAAACTTTCCAAAGTTTTCAGGAGTCGCCTCGTGCCGCCCGACGTGTCTCCGTAGCCTCCTGGCTGCTTCTTGGCGCCTCGTTCTCCAGGGATGCCGCCACTGTTGTTGCGTGCTCGCCGGGGATCCCCGCTGTTCCTGGCAAGGGTGGGGATCTGGGTGGGCCGCTAAGCGGTACCGAGCGGCTTTGCGGTATCGGCTTAGCTGTATTACTGGTCTTCCTTTACGGGTTGGGTATTACGGGTTAGGCATTACGGCTTTCTTGTCTGGCCTGTGGGTGCACTGCTTTTCTCGTAGCTGCCCGCAATTGCTTTCCGTGTGCGCTCCTGGCTCGACGGCATGAGGTGCGCGTACACGCGGAGCGTCAGACCTGGGTCTGAGTGGCCCAGGTACTCGGCGAGGGCTTTGATGTTCTCCCCGGCGTCCGGGAGCACCGAGGCGTAGAAGTGCCGGAGTGCGTTCATGCCGTAGCAAGAAGAAGTAATCCCCTAGCCGCAAGCCCCCTACCTGCAGTTCCTCTACCGGTAGGGGGCTTTTTGATGGGCTCGGGCGCCTGTGGGCCGTCCGGGCCCTGGGGGCTCTGTCTTTCCTTGGCGAGACAGCAACACGGCACGCTGCTGCGATCCGAGCCCTGCACAGTCACCGTCACCCAGGACAGCGTCCGCATCACGTGGACGATCCGACCAGTGGTCTTCCTGCCCCTCGCACACCGCCAGGGCGTCGAACTTCCAGCCTGCGCATACGACTTCAAGCCCCACGCGACCGACTGAGTCACAACTCTCCCTTCTCTCTACTGGTTCAAGCCCCGGCGCCGCTCCTGCCTCCGGCCCGCTCCGCCCGCGCCGCGCCGACGCGCGCCCACTGGTGGATAGGGCCGGTGGCCATGAGTCGATCACCGCACATCACGGCCACGGTCAGAGCAGTGCCTCCGGCGGGGGAACGGCCGGTACCGGGACGGAGGGGGCACCGTCCCCGGCTGGGGCCCGTTGTGGCAGACGCTGGGGGCTCCCGTCCCGCACACCATCGCCCCGGGCAGAGCCGAGCAGACGCGGCCCATGGCGTACGGGATGGGAGCGGTCGTGTCTTGGTTGCGGTGGGTCAGCTGGCTGACCAGGTGAAACGGCCCGGATGTCATCTAGTGATGCCGCCAGCTTCCGCTAAGAACTCCTGGGAAATAACTGCCCTCGGCTGCGCACGGTGGCACGCAGGCGCAGGCCGGCGGTTGCGAGACCTTCGAAGGTGGTGACCCGGTAGCTGGGTTCCGGTCCAGGCGGCTCGCTCAAGTGGTAGCGCCGGGCGGTCTGCGCGGTCAGGAGCGTCAGCATGGCCATGGCCAGAGCGGCTCCCTCGCAGCCGTGCGGCCCGGTACCGAAGGCGAGGAAGACCCCGGGTTTCGCCGGCGAGCCCGAATCATCGAGCCAGCGCTCGGGCTGGAACCGGTCCGGCTCGGAGTGTTCCCGTGCGTCGCGGTGGGCGGTGTAGGGGCAAACGAGAACGGTGGATCCCGCGTCGATGGTGTAGTCGGCGAGCTGAGTCTGCCGCGGCGCGCGCCGGGTCAGCAGCCAGCTCGGTGGGTACAGTCGGAGCACCTCGCGTACCAGTGCCTGGGTGTACAGCAGGCTGTCGAGGTGGGTGCTGGTCGTCGCGGCCGGGTCCGCGGGCAGCAAGGCGGCTTCGGCCGCGATGCGGTCCGCTGCCTGGGGGTACCGGGCCAGGTGGAGCAGGATCCATCCGGCTGCCCGGGAAGGTGTCTCGAAGGTGGCGACGGTGATTCCGGGGAGGGTGTCGAGGACGGCCTCTTCCGGCAGTAGGCCGTAGCGGGAGGAGGGCCGGAGCATCTGTCCCAGCACGTCGTCACCGAGCCGGCCCGATGAACGACGCTGGCGGACGATGGCCCTCAAAGCGTTGGTGAAAGCGACTTGCTGCCGTGTGCGGAACCGCCGTGCCGGTGTGGGGACCCAGCGCGGCCATACCCAGCGCGAGGGGCGTACGAGCACCTCCCGGGCCACGAAGAGCTGCGAGGCGAAGGGCAGCAGGGTGGGAGCGTCTTCGGAGAAGAGATAGCGCACGCCGATCCGTGCCAGGGCGGGCCGGATCGCGGGCAGAATCTCGACGTCCCGGCCCGTGGGCCACTCGTCGGCAAATCGAGCGGTCCCGGGCGCGATCTCACCGATGCGGGCTGCAACCGCCTGCGGGCGTAGTCCGCGCATGCGGGCGGCGTGAGCGTGCGTACGTTCCTCGGGTGTCGGCGCTCCGCTGGACCGCTTCAACGGCGGGAAGAGAGGCGAGGATGGCTTGGGGAAGTCCTGCGCGCGGTGCAGGACTTCTTCACACGGCCCGGCCGTAGCGGCTACGTAGACACCCGGCTCCAGCTGCCAGACGTCCCCGCACTCGTCAGCGCCACGGCGCGCCAGTGCCAGCCGGTCGCGGCTCCAGGCCGCGAAGCTGCCTTCGGGCAACCGCGGCGGCTCATTCCTTGGGCCCATGAGATCGCCCCTGACGCTCATCCCTGTCCAGGGTGTGGCCGGGAGCCGGCGGGCGCCCGGGGCGCCCGCCGGCAGTGTGGTCACACTCCGTCGTCGCCGGTGTACGTGCCCCAGTCGTGCTCTCCGTACGCACCGTAGTTACGGGTGAAGGACAGCTTGCCGAGCAGCTTGGCGATCATGATGCGCTCCTCTCGTCCGTCTGCAGCACCATGTGCCTGCCGTATATGCCATTTTTTCACACATGCCCCATATCTCATATTCAGGGCATCAACCGCGTGTATGGGTATAAGACGCGGTGCTACGGGCCGGGCTCGTAGCGTCGCCCCGGTCCTGGAGGCCAGTGCCACCCCCGGCCGCGAGGTGTGGCGGCGCCCGTCACCTCAAGACCGTGGGCACCAACGCTCCGAAGGAACGGAACGGCTTTCGTGCGAACCGGTCACCTCGCACCTCGGGAAGGTCAACCTGCGTCAACTCGCCCAGATGACCGGGCGCGAACCGGCCCGCAGTCATCGGGAACTCGTAGGAGACCGTCGTGATACCGGGCGACAGGGTGCAATGGCGTGCGGGATCGGCAGTCTTTGCGGACCATCCGATCAGGACGCCCGAGATGCACGCGGTCCTGGCCAACGGCCACTCGCTGAGCATCGCCGTCACCGCGCACGTCGCACTCGCGACCAACGGCAGCTGCCGCGTCCAACTACCCCCGGAAGCCATCACGGTCTGGCCGACGACGGCACCGATCCAGCGCCGTCCGCCTTACAGGCCGGGTGCCCGGTAGTCGTCGAGGTACCAGAACGCCGCCGCGTACCGGACCAGGGCGATCGCCGTGACGAGCGTGCCGCCGGCAAGCGGGAGTGCCCAGCCCGGCCGGCGGCGGTGGCGCACCACGACGACCTTGGCGTCGAAGCCCCCGTAGAGGAAGCATGCGGTGATCGAGTGCAGCGCCTGGCAGGTCCCGGTCAGCTGAACGCCGTAGGCGACGATGCAATGCCGGGCGATCGGGAGGGAGAGCAGGAAGGCGGCCAGGTCGATGAGGCGGTGCGCGGTGCGCGGTGTGCACCGGGTGCGGCGCGGCGCGCAGGCCGGGAAGCCGGCCGTACATCCACAGCGCGAGGAGCAGCTGGAACAGCGCCAGGCCCAGCAGGGCGCTGCCGAGCTGGGCCTTGAGCAGGTTGACGCGGTGGCCGTGTACCCCGAAGCCCAAGGAACTGTCGGCGTTCGGTGCGGAGGGCGCGG
Source organism: Streptomyces sp. NPDC058964 (assembly GCF_042741275.1). NCBI lineage: Bacteria > Bacillati > Actinomycetota > Actinomycetes > Kitasatosporales > Streptomycetaceae > Streptomyces > Streptomyces sp. NPDC058964. Next base: position 10,177 of record NZ_JBHYKH010000113.1, on the reverse strand, counting down.
CGTGGCACGTGATCAGCCGCCCCCGCCGTCGACCTCGTCGCCCGGAGGAGCGTCGGCCCGAGTGGACGGAGGGCGCGGTGGGCCGGTGATCCAGAAGCCGACGAGCGAGGTCACGGCGCCGAGGGCCTCAGCGATCGCACTGGCGGTCTTCTGCGGCCACCAGGCCGGCTCGTACATGTTCGGCAGCGGACCGAGCGGGCCCACGTTCACGTACCGATAGAGCAGCGCGGCGCCCAGGGCGGAGACGGACACCAGGAAGGCGAACGCCCACACCGGCCGCCGCCGACCGAAGAGCAGGACCAGCAGCGCGGCCAGGGACGCCGCGGCGGCCTCGAGGCGGAACAGCGTTCCCTGGCTGATCTGCTGTCCGACCGGATCGTAGGCGGCGGCGAGGTCGGCGTGCACGTAGGCGTTCACGGCCAGTGCGGCCGCGGTCACCACCTGGAGCAGCACACGCGTGACCGTGGGGCGGCGAGGGCGGTCGCTGGGTTCGGGAGCCATCGCTACTGACCGGTCGCGCTCGCTGCGGCGCTGCCGGACGCCGGGGACGCCGGGCCGTTCCCGCCGACCTGGAGGTGGGTGTCCATACCGAGTTCCTTGTGCTTGTCGACGGGACACCACAGCTTGTAGCTGCCGGGCTGGAGGGTGACCGTGAGCCGCGCTTGGCCGCCGGGAGGGATGGCCGAGGTGTGCGCGGTGGACACGCCGGGCCCCGCAATGGCCAGCACGTGTTCCACTGTGCCGGCGTTGTTGACGACGAACGTGACGGTCCCCGCGGACGCCTGGGCCTGCGAGAGGGTCAGTGAGTACTCCTTCTCCGTGACGGTGATCGTCGCGGCCGCCCGCGCGCTCGCGCTCGGACTCCCGGTCGGCGCCGGGGCCGAACCGCTGGAGCACGCAGTGGCAGCGGCCAGCGCGGCGAGTGCCAGAAACCGCACTCCGCCGCGGGCGCCACGCGGAGATTCGAACCAGTGCACGGCCATGCTTCGGTGCCTCCCTTCCACGACGAGAGACTGGCGTACCTTCCCGGCCGCGCCAACGCCGACACTCTCCGCGCGCGGGCCATCACCCGGTCGGGCGAGGATGCGCCCGGGCACGCCCCAGATCCTTCGACAGCAGCATGGCGCCTACCTCAGGCGCGGTGCGCCGTTGCGCGGCTGAACCGGCAGTTCACGGGCATGCGCTGGTAGTTGCTGTACAGCACCGGAGTACAGCAGCCACCACAACCGCAGCCGACCGGCAAAGACCACCGAAAACCCCACGACCAGCGTCCTGTACCGCAATGACTGTCCAGCCGATAGTTCGGGAAGAAGAAGGCGTGCCACAACCCTGCCGCTTGTCGCTGTGCTGGGGCCGTCTCTGGGCCGTCATTTGCTCGGCCGGGCCAGTCACACGGCAGGACCGGGGGAGTCCGGTCGCGGGTGTGGTCTCACATATGCCTGCGCTCCCGCTTCGCGGAGAGCCGCAACCGCGATCTCGGCGGCCTCTTCGGATATGCCGTCGTGGACAGGCCGCCTCCTCACGCCAGGGCCTGTGTCCGATCCCGCCCCTGGGAAGCGGTGCAGCTGAAGGGTCCACACCGGGCCATTGCAGGCGGGCCAAGAGCCTAACGTCGCGTCTCTGCGGTGTAGTTGGGACGTGTGTGGGTGTGCGGGGGTTGACGGTCATCGAGGCCCCTGGCAGGTCGGATAGCGGTGAGAGATCTGACCTGTGGAGCCTCGATGTCTTGTCATCGTGTCACCGCAGCGGGAGCGAACTCCAGGGTTGGGCAACGGATCACGTCGGCGCGAGCGGCTGCCGGGATCCGGCTGGAAGCCCTGGATGAGTTCGTCACCCCGCAGGCGGTGGAGGAAGCCGTCCGTTCCTGTGGCCGCCGGGACAGACGCTGGCGCGCATGCCTGCCGGCCAGCGCGGTGGTCTACTTCGTGCTGGCGATGTGCCTGCACTTCAGCGAGAGCTACGCGGAGATCCTGCGCAAGCTCACCGACGGCCTTCGCGGGGCAGTTCACGCAGGCGCCCTGCGGGTGGCAGGCACCTCCGCTGTCTCCAAAGCCCGCAGGCGGCTGGGCCCTGAGCCGCTGAGGGTCCTGTTCGAGCAGGTGCGTGGAGCACCGATCACCCCGCAGTCGCCCGGCGCGTTCGCCTTCGGCCGGCGCCTGCAGGTCAACCACGATGCGGCCCAACCTCGCTCCTAAAGCGGTGGTCGGTGGCAGCCTCGTGACCTCCGCGCGCCCAGCCTGGCGGGAAGTCGCGCGGAGCCGGCGCACCGTGGCCGCACCACAAGCGCACCGCACCGTGGCCACACCACAAGCGCACCGCATCGTGAGGGAACAGCGGGGAACCACGGCCGGGCAAGAAGGAGCAGGGAACGCGACCGTGCCTCCCACCTGCGCGAATGGCGCGGATGGGAGGCATTTTGGGGCCGGAGCGCGCGTCCGGGTGCAGCGGCCCGAGCGCCACAGCCGCCGCCTGCGCAGAGGACGTCGGCCCCCAAGGCCACGAGGCAGCTCTGGAAGACGGACGTTCCGCGAACTTGTCGGATCGTCGTCCAGGCGCTTCAGGCGCTTCAGGCGCTTCAGGCGCCTGCGCTGATCACGTGCGCTGAGCGCTCCTGCGCGCCAGGAATTCGGCGGCGGCCCCGGCCAGCAGAGCGAGGCTCAAGCCCAAGACCCCTGCGTTGATGACCGAGGGACCCTGGGACCAGGCCCAAGCGCAGCCGACCGCGAAGGCCACGGCTACGGCGATGCGTCCGGGAGTTCCGCTGACCGCAAGCAGAGGAGTCCGCCCAGCCGTGCGCCGACGGTACTTGAGTACGACGATCACCGCGGCAACCAGCACCAGGATGGTCGGTCCTGCAAAGCTGTCCATAACCTACGTGTGCCCTCTCTGTTCCACCACAGCGTGCGGTGGACCTACTTGCAGTATCCACCCTTGTACTCGTACGGAAGGAAGGTCGGCACCTTCACCTCAACGCACTTGCCGTCGGAGCTTGCGTTCCAGGCCACCCGGGATATGTTCGCCGCGTTCAGGATGCCGTACGCATCGAACGGCGGCGGAGCGGCCGCGAACAACACGGCCACGAACCCGGCATTGGAGGCGAGGTGGGATGTCTCCTTCTTGTTGAAGTAGACCGTGCCGCTGATGATTCCCCACGTCCACTTCGGGTCGGCGACGATGGGGTACGCGGCGTTCGCCCCGGGTTCTACGACCTGGGTGACGGTGTCTCCCTCGACCCGGTAGGACGTAGGCACCGGCGCGCCGTTCGCGTCCTTCGCCCAAGGCGTCTCCAGCCCGCCGATGATCTTTCCGGAGGCGTCGAAGACGACCAGGCCGCCCTCGGCGGTCTGCCGTATCGTGGCGCCCTCCGGCAGAGACAGCCTGAACGACTGCTGCCGCGGAGCGTTGGCGTCCTCCAGGGTGAAGAGCGCGCGGAAGCCGCCGTCCGTCGTCGCCTGGGCCGCAGTGGAGACCGAGTCGTCGCGGCCGACGAAGACGGCCGTGCCGCTGGTGCTCGAGGCTTCCTTCTCGCCGACTCCGGGAAGGGCGAGCTTGACGGTGTCCGCTCCCTTGGTCGCGGTGATGGGATCGTCAGCGCGGGTCGGAAGGGTTACCCGAGCCCCGTCCGCGGCAAGAGTGCCCGAGCCCTTGAGGATCTCCTGTGTGCCCGTCGCCTTCTCGATCACCGTCGATGCCGTCGCGGTGTGCGATGGAGTGTCAGCCATGGCGCCGGGCGCAGTGAACACGGTCAGTGCCGCCGCTCCAGCAACGAGCGCCAGATTACGAACTCCTGATCTACGCAAAGCAGTTCCCCCAATGGTTCTGGTCTGTGCCGACCTCGTCGGCCGGGGGATCTTCACACAGCTGATCAGCAGCTCACAAGATCATCATCTCTTGATCGTCGTCGGTCGCTCTGGTGGCAAAGATGGGTCATTGCCTGCATATGACAGTCTCATGGTGAACCTTGGGTGAGTTGTCCGACTTTGACGGACGCCCTCCCGGCAGGTCGAACACGCCATGTGAAGTCGGCCACTTGGCCGGAATCATATGCAAAGAGTCAGTAAGTGCCCTGCTCACGGACGAGGTTGAGCACGAGGTCGAGCACGAGGTCGAGCAGCTGGGACAGTTGCCGCGTGACGCCCTGGCCGGTGATCCGCCGACGACCTTCGAACGTCGGCCGGCACACACCAGGAGCGTTGGATGAACGCCCTTGGTCCCGTCCGCAACCTTCCCCGCGCCGGGCGGAGTTCGCGCCCGCGAAACCGGTGGACTGGCCGCCGCCCCCGGCCCCGGCAGGAAGCGCTACGAGGCTGAAGTCGCCAAGGCCCGCGTGCGCTGTCCTGGGGCCGAGCCGAGGCAGCCGGCAGCGATCACTCGGCTCTCCGCCGCACGCCCGTGCATGCCACCGGGCCGTCCCAGTCCTCGGTGACGAACAGCATGAAGAGCAAGGCACCGGCCCCTCCGCGGACCGGTCTGCCCCAGCCGCACCGGTCGACCGGGCCGGCCGAGGAGCTCCACGGCACGCTCCGGGCCGGCGGTCTCAATGCCCCGGCGGAGCGTATGCCTGAGACGGAGCACGTAGGTACGAGCGAGGCACTCGGCGGAAGGAGTGCCGCCCCGGACGGCATGAGACGCGCCGCCACGGAGCGTGGCGAGTGCGGCCGGGGACGCCTCGTCGCCGGCCGGCAGGCGTTCGAGTTGTTCCCGGTCCATGACGTCAACCCCCGTCCGGGATCACGCTGTGCGCCGACCGGAGCCGGCAAGCGGCTTTGCCCGGCCGGACGTGTCCGGCGCGCCGCCGGGTGAAACCTCCCGCATTCTGGGGGCAGGAAGGAGCGACGGCATGCCGGGACGGGCACAGCGGCTGGTCGACTCCGCCCGGTCCGCGCACGCACGGGCGGCGGACCGGTTCCCCGTGGTCACCCACCTCGCGGAGCGCATGGTGTCGGTGAACATCTTCGACTCCGCCACCCGCCTGGCGGCGCAGAGCTTCCTGACCGCCGTGCCGCTGCTCTTCGTGATCGGGGCGTACGCGCCGCCCGCGGTACGGCACCAGCTCATCACCTCCGTACGCACCGTCTTCGGGATCACGGGTGCCGCGGACGCGCAGCTCGTACACGCGCTCAGTCCCACGACGGGCGAACTGCGGCAGGCGACCGGCGTGGTGGGCGGGCTGATGGTGCTGCTCTCGGCCACCGCGGTCAGCAGGGCGATGCAGCGGCTGTGCAAACGGGCCTGGGAGATTCCCCGGGCGGGGACCAGGATCGCCCCCTGGCGGTGGCTGGCCTGGCTCGTGCTGTGGCTGGGGGCGCTGGTGGTCCAGGGCCCGATGCGCGACGGGTTCGGCGTCGGGGCCTGGCTGGGGATCCCGGTCACGCTGGTGGGGGCGACGGGTCTGTGGTGGTGGACCCAGCACCTGCTGCTCGGCGGCCTGGTCGGCTGGAAACCCCTGCTGCCCGGCGCGGTGATCACCGCGGTCGGCCTCACCGCGCTGTCCGCGACCGCACGGTTGTACCTGCCGCGGGCGCTCAACCGCGGCCTCGCCGAGTACGGTCCGCTCGGTTCGGTGTTCATCATGCTGTCGTGGCTGATCGTGGTCTGTGTCGCCGTCGCGATCGGCATCAGCGCAGGTGCCGTGGCGGCCCAGGAGCCACCGCTGGACCGCCGCCTCGGCAGCCCGCCGGCGGCCCGGGCCCGGGCCGCGCCCTCCTGACCCGGTGACCCGTCCAGTCCGTTGCGATGGCGGGGTGTTGCTGATTCGATCCTCGAATGACAGAGATCAAGGAGCCCTGGGGGCTCAGTGTGCTGGGCGCGGGACACGTGTCGGCGGAGCCCCGGCTCGCGCAGGTGAGACTCGCGGTCGACCTCCTGGCACCGACCCCCAAGGAGGCGTTCGCCCAGGCCGGAGCGGCCGTCGCCAGGCTGCGGACCGTGCTGCGGGAGCACGGCATACCCGACGCGGACGTGTCCGGCTCGCGCCTCGCCCTCCAGTCGGACTTCAAGGGGTACGGAGCGGAGCGGACGTTCCTCGGCTATCGCTGCGAGGCGACGTACACCGTGCAGACCGAGGCCCTGGACCGGCTCGAGCTGCTCATCGACGATGCCGTCAGGGCCGGCGCGAACCGGGTCGACGAGGTGCGCTTCGAGGTGCGCGACAAGCCCGCGCTCCGGGACGAGGCCCGCCGCAGGGCGGTCGCGGCCGCACGGCGCAAGGCCGAGGTGTACGCGGACGCGTGCGGGGTGCGGCTCGGCCCCGTGCTGCACATCCAGGACGTCGACCCGGAGTCGCTCGGGATGCGCAGTCACGGCAGTCGCATCGGGGGCGATCCGGAATCGGACGGTGTCCTCGCTCCCGGAGCGGTACGCGTCGAGGCCGCCGTGCTGCTCGGCTTCGGTCTGCTGGCCTGACGCGGACGGGCCGCGGTGGTAGTGGGCCCACCGCTCGGCCCGGCTGCCGCCGCCGGACGCCGTCACCAGATGGACAGTGGCACCGGATGGATCTCGTCCGCGGGATGGCCCGCGCGTGCGTGGACGCGCTGGACCGCCTCGGCCGAAGGGCCGTCGGAGAGGCAGTACACCGTGCCGGACTCCGGGTCGGCCCAGGCCCTTTCGAAATGCACGCCCTCGTCCTTCTCGACGGCCAGGTCAGCCTGGTGCACCTGGTTGAGCTGGTCGGCGGTGATGCCCTTCATCCCGTGGTGGACGTCCATGAACTGGGTCATGGTCACGCGCCTCCTTCGTTGCCGTGCTGTCCGTACCGCCTGCGCTCCCCTTCCTTCATGCTGCGCCGAAGGGCCCCGGTGAACCATCGCACCGGGGCCCTTCGTTGGTCGTACGGGATCTGCCGTCAGCCGCACTGGCAGGGATTGCCGGACTGGCACCCGCAACCGCAGCCCGAGCCGCAGCCGCATGCACCGAAGAGCGGGAGGCTCCTGGTCTCGGCGGGCTGGTCCGTCTCACGCTGCTGGGTGGGGTCGGGCGTGGTGCCGGGGGAATCGGCCATGGGTCCCCTCCTGGAGGCTAGGGCCTGGTGCCTTCGCCCATTCCATGCCCGTTTCACCGGGCGCATCAACGGCGCACAGTGGCGTTCGCGCGCCTTGCCCGCGCAACGCGCGACGCCGGGCAACCACCGAGCGCCCGTGGCACCCGGAGGGTTACGCCCCCTCGACCCCCGTCACCGGCTGGATGTCGGGCTGGAGGTCGTCCGCGTGCTCGCCCGTCACCAGGTAGACGACGCGCTTGGCGACCGCCACGGCGTGGTCGGCGTACCGCTCGTAGTAACGGCCGAGCAGGGTGACGTCGACGGCGGTCTCGATGCCGTGCTTCCAGCGCTCGTCGATCAGGTGCTGGAAGAGGGTGCGGTGCAGGAGGTCCATCTCGTCGTCGTCCTGCTCCAGCTGGAGCGCGAGGTCGACGTCCTTCGAAACGATCACCTCGGCGGCCTTCGCCATCAGGCGCTGGGCGAGCTGGCCCATCTCCAGGATCGTGGCGTGCAGGTCGTGCGGGACCGCACGCGAGGGGAAGCGCAGGCGGGCGAGCTTCGCCACGTGCTGGGCGAGGTCGCCGGAGCGCTCCAGGTCCGCCGACATGCGGAGCGAGGTGACGACGATCCGCAGGTCCGTGGCCACCGGCTGCTGGCGGGCGAGCAGGGCTATCGCCCGCGCCTCCAGGTCGTGCTGCAGCTCGTCGACCTTCTGGTCCGCCTCGATGACGCTCTCGGCCAGCTTGAGATCGGAGTCGAGGATGGCCGTCGTGGCGCGCCCGATCGCAGACCCGACCAGCCGGGCCATCTCCACCAGACCGTCGCCGATCGAATCAAGTTCCTCGTGGTACGCGTCCCGCATCAGGATTCCCTCTCGTACGTGTTCTTCGGGGGTTCCGGGGGCCGGGGCCCGTGGCGAAACCACTGGTGCGAACCCCACGCTCCCACGTTCCGGCTCGTACGCGTCCGTTTCTGCCACCGCAAATGAACCAATACTGGCTCCAAGGTGAACTCTGGGCGACGAGTGTTCCAGCTCGCACCTCGACGGCTGTGGCCAGGAGGTATCCCATGCCTAACCTGGATGCATGGACGTGAACGCGGCGGTCGCCGCAGCGGCAGCGATCGCCGGGGTTCTCACCGGTGTCATCGCCATGCTGGCGTTCCGCTGGAGCGAACGCGACCAGAAGCGACCGACCAGGACCTCTTTGCACACCGACCCCGTACTTCCGCCGGGCGTGGACACCGTGCTGTCCGTGCTCCGGTCGTCGGCGGTCGTCCTCGACGAGGCCGACGCCGTCGTCAAGGCAAGCTCCGCGGCATACGCCCTCGGGCTGGTACGCGGTGGCAAGCTCTCCATCGAGCCGATGCTGCAGATGGCCCGGGACACCAGACGCGACGGGGAGATACGCCAGGTCGAGCTGGATCTGCCCAGGCGGGGGACCGGGCGGGGCGAGGCCCTGGCCGTCTCCGCCCGGGTGGCGCCGCTCGGGTCCCGGCTCGTGCTGCTCCTGGTCGAGGACCTCACCGAGGCCCGGCGGATCGAGGCCGTACGACGCGACTTCGTCGCTAACGTCAGCCACGAGCTGAAGACCCCCGTCGGCGCGCTCTCCCTGCTGTCCGAGGCCGTCATGGACGCCTCCGACGACCCGGAGGCCGTGGAGCGCTTCGCCGGACGCATGCAGATCGAGGCCACCAGGCTGACCAACCTGGTCCAGGAGCTGATCGACCTCTCCCGGGTGCAGAACGACGACCCGCTGGAGGACGCCGAGCCGGTCCGGGTCGACGAACTGGTCGCCGAGGCCATCGACCGGTGCCGCCACCAGGCCGGTACCAAGCAGATCACCATGGCCGCCGGCGGCACGGCCGACCTGCATGTGTGGGGGAACAGGGGACAGCTCGCCGCCGCCCTCGGCAACCTCGTCGAGAACGCCGTCAACTACTCCCCGGCCCGCACTCGTGTCGGCATAGCCGCCCGCCGGGTCAGCGTGCCCGGGGGCGACATGATCGAGCTCGCCGTGACGGACCAGGGCATCGGCATCTCCGACAAGGACAAGGAGCGCATCTTCGAGCGTTTCTACCGCGTCGACCCGGCCCGCTCGCGGGCCACCGGCGGCACCGGTCTGGGTCTCGCGATCGTCAAGCACGTGGTCGCCTCGCACGGCGGGGAGGTCACGGTGTGGAGCGCCGAAGGCCAGGGCTCCACCTTCACCCTGCGGCTGCCGGAGGCGGGCGTGGCCCGCGATCGGGCCCAGCAGCACCCCGACCTCGACGACGAGGCGGGACAGGCCGCATATTCGTCACCCGGATCACCCGGATCCGCCGAATCCCCCGACTCAACCGCGTACGCAACGCTTCCCGCCCCGGAGGTCCTTCCGTGACCCGAGTGCTCGTCGTCGAGGACGAGGAGTCCTTCTCCGACGCCCTGTCGTACATGCTCCGCAAGGAGGGCTTCGAGGTCGCCGTCGCGGCCACGGGCCCCGACGGACTCGACGAGTTCGAGCGCAACGGCGCCGACCTCGTTCTCCTCGACCTGATGCTGCCGGGGCTGCCCGGCACGGAGGTGTGCCGTCAGCTGCGCGGCCGCTCCAACGTCCCCGTGATCATGGTGACCGCCAAGGACAGCGAGATCGACAAGGTCGTCGGCCTGGAGATAGGAGCCGACGACTACGTAACCAAGCCGTTCTCCTCGCGTGAGCTGGTCGCCCGCATCCGGGCCGTGCTGCGCCGCCGTGGTGAGCCGGAGGAGGTCACGCCGGCGGCCCTGGAGGCCGGTCCGGTCCGCATGGACGTCGACCGCCACGTGGTGACGGTCTCGGGCTCGAAGGTGGACCTTCCCCTCAAGGAGTTCGACCTCCTGGAGATGCTGCTGCGCAACGCCGGGCGTGTCCTGACCCGTATGCAGCTCATCGACCGGGTCTGGGGCGCCGACTACGTCGGGGACACCAAGACCCTCGACGTCCACGTCAAGCGGCTGCGCGCCAAGATCGAGCCCGACCCGGGCGCGCCGCGGTACCTGGTGACGGTGCGGGGGCTCGGGTACAAGTTCGAGCCGTAAGCCGTGCGACCGGGGTCACGGCGGCGGTCCGCGCGGGCCGGCGGACCCACGACGTACGAGTGAATGGGGGGGGGGCCCCCCCCCGGGGGCGCGCCCCGGCGATAGAGCCGGCGCGCCGGCGGGCGCGGGGTGGGGTGGTTTAG
>NZ_JBHYKH010000112.1:5350-20535 GCF_042741275.1 Streptomyces sp. NPDC058964 | reverse complement strand
CCCTGATAATCGATTTCGCCTTCCATGCCGGTCTGGCTCTGTCGACCGCCGTCCTAAACGACCCGCAGGCCCATACTGCGGCCGTGCTCCAGTCGGGCCTCGATCCGGCGCCGCTGCCCGAGGTGCCGGGGGTGCGGCTGGGTGCCGCCTACCGTCCCGCCCCGGATGCACTGGGCTTCGGCGGCGACTTCTACCAGGTGGAGCCTGCGCGGGACGGCGGCGGGGGCGTGGAGTTCGCCCTGGGGGACGTCTGTGGCAAGGGCGTCGAGGCAGCCGTGCTCACCGGTCACGTCCGCCAGAGCCTGCGGACCCTGGCCCTCGTCGAGTCCCGGCCGCTCCGTGTGCTCGACGTGCTCAACCAGTCGCTGCTCGAGGCGGACTCGGGCCGGTTTGCCAGCCTGGTCATGGGCGCGGCCCGTCAGGGCGCCCAGGGCACCCTGGACGTCGTACTCGCCGGTGGCGGGCATCTGCCGCCGCTGGTGCTGCGCCGTGATGGCACCGTGGAGGCTGTGGACGTGGGCGGGATGCTGGTCGGGGCCCTGCCCGGCGCGGAATTCGGCCAGGCCGGTGTCCGCCTGGCACGCGACGAGCTGATCCTGCTCTACAGCGACGGGGTCACCGAGGCACGGGGCGGCCCCACCGGTGCCGAGGAGTACGGGTCGGAGCGGCTCGCGCACGACCTGGCGGGCTGCGCGGGGATGCCCGCCGGTGCGGTCGCCGAGCGGATCGACCTGCGCGTCGCCGAGTGGCTGGCTGGGCATGCCCACGACGACATCGCGGTGCTGGCGCTCCAGTCGTCGCCCCCCTCGCCCGGTTCGACCGGCGCCGCCGGAGCCCCGCGGTGACCGGCGCGTCCGCCGTCGCGCCGGGGGTCCGTGCCGCCTTCGACGACCACCTCGCCCACGCCGACGAGACCGGGGCCACCGCGCTCGCCCTGGGCCTGCTGCGGGCCGGGGTCGCGGCGGAGGACGTTCTGCTCCGTCTGATCGCCCCGGCACAGGCCGCTGTCGGCGCTCGGTGGGTGTCCACGGAGTGGAGCGTGGCGCAGGAGCACGCCGCCACCCACGTGAGTGAGCGCGTGGTGAGCGGCGTGGCCGCCGCGGCCGCCGAGCTGCGGCCCCGGGACTCTGCACCGGCCCGCCGTGTCGTGTTCGCGTGCGTCGAGGGAGAGCGCCACACCCTGCCCGCACGGATCGCCGCCGAGGTGTTGCGGCTGCGCGGCTTCGACGTGACGTTCCTGGGCGCCAACGTCCTCGCCCCGCGCCTGGTGTCCCACCTGCACCGGCAGGGGCCCGACCTGGTGGGCCTGTCGTGCATGATCCCGGTGCGCTTGCCTGCCGCACACCACCTCGTCGAGTGCTGCCGGCGCGCCGGGGCGCCGGTGCTCGCGGGCGGCTCGGGCTTTGGACCCGGAGGCGTCTGGGCCCGCACGCTCGGAGCCGACCTGTACGCGCCCGATCCGGCCGCCGCCGCCGAGACGCTCGCCGTGCGGTGGCCGCAGACCCCACGGGAAGCGGCGCCCCTGGAGCACCTCGCCGACGAAGAGTACTTCCGGATCGTGGGGCAACGGGCCGAGTTGCTGCGGCGGCTGCTCGCCCACCTGCTGCAGAGGTACCCGCGGCTGCGCGACCCGGGTGCGGAGCACGCTGAGGCCGTTCTGGAGGACCTCGGCCGTCTCCCGGACGTCGTAGCCGCGGCAAACTACGTCGACGATCCGCAGGTCCTCACCGACTATCTCTCCTTCGGCGCGGAGTTCCTCCACGCCCGCGGCGTGCCCACCGCCGCTCTGGGCGCGGCCCTGGCGACGCTGTCCGAGCCCCTCGGCGGCCTTCCGCGGGCGGCCGCGCACCTGGACGCCGGGCGGCGCTGGCTCACGGCCGCGGGCCACGCCGTCCCGCCCGGCTGACGGCGGGGCCCGGCTGACGCCCGGCGTCAACCATTCACCACTCGCAACATCTGGGCCGCAGTGACGTCGAGCATCAGCCGAGTCACTTCTTCGACCGGCACACGGACGACCTATTGTTGCCCTCATGAGCCGCTGGGAGGAGTTGACCGGAGGGACATCCGGACAGGACTACGCCGCACGGTTCGCGGCCCTGGCCCGTAGCGGGAAGGACGTCCACGGTGAGGCGCGCTTCTGCGCGGCGCTCGTGCCTGCCGGAGCGCGGGTGCTGGACGCAGGGTGCGGCACCGGACGGGTCATGATCCGGCTTGCGGAGCTCGGGTACGACTGTGTCGGGGTGGATCTTGACGCGTCGATGCTGGCAGTGGCACAGGAGCAGGCGCCGGACCTGCCCTGGTTCCGGGCCGATCTGGCCAAGTTCGAGCCGGAGCTGCTCGGCATTGCGGCGGACTTCGATCTCGTGGTCGCTGCGGGCAACGTTTTCCCGTTGCTGGCCGCCGGGACCGCGGCCGTGGTGGTGAAGCGCCTGGCCGCAGCCCTGCGCCCGGGCGGACTGATGGTTGCCGGCTTCGGTCTGGCCGAAACCCACCTGCCCGTGCCGCCCAGCATCACCCTGGGCGAGTACGACGACTGCTGCCTCGCGGCCGGCCTCACCCTTGCCGACCGCTTCGCCACTTGGGACGCCGACCCTTACGACGGCGGCGGGTATGCCGTCAGCGTCCACCGCCGGTGAGGTTGTACGGCGCCCCCGCGGTTCTTGCACCACGAGGTGCCCCTGCGCCACCACGACCGTATCGTCAGCGGCCGATTCCCCCCTCGGACACAACCACCGACGATACGGTGACGAGGGCCTCGACCTGACGGTCGCGGTCCTCGTTGCGTTGCCGTAGGCGATGGTGCGGCGTCGTCCTCGACCCCGCCGGGCAGCGGGGCGTGTGGGAGGCCAACGTCCCCGGCTACGGCACCGAGGTGGCGGGCCGACTCAATGCTGAACGCGGGCTGCCGGCGGCGGATCTGGCCTCGAGTGTGTGGAGGAGCTGCTCGGCCGCGCGGGCGACATCCCTTTCCGCGCCACACCCCAGCCAGACGCACGAGCCTTTCGGACGGGCGGCCGCGGATATGCGCAGGGCGCGGACATGGACGAATTCGTCTGTGGGCGCCTCGTGCCCGGGCCCGGGACCTGGCCGCGGGCTCGCCTTGAAGGCCAGCACCGGATGTGAGGGGTCCCAGGCCTCGGTGCAGCGAGCCACCGGACCACTCCACAGACTCCGCAGGTGGCACAGACCCTTACGGCGCGGACAGGACGCTGTGGATCTTCAGGGCGAGGTGGACCTGGAGGGCGTGGTCGCCATGGCGCCACTGGTCGCCCAGCAGGGTGGTGATCCGGTCGATGCGTTGGTAGAGGGTGTTGACGTGGACGTAGAGGTGGGCGGCGGTGCGGGTGAGGCTGGAGTCGCAGGCGAAGTAGGCCAGGAGGGTGCGGACGAGTTCGCCGCCGCGGCGGTCGTCGTACTCCAGGACGGGACCGATCGTGCGCTGCATGAACCGGTGCAGTTCGTCGCCACCCGTCTGGCTGAACAGCAGCCCGTAGATGCCGAGTTCGTCGGAGGTCGCGCCGTCGCCGTCCCGGTCCAGGGCGAGCAGGACGCACAGGCACTGGGCGGCATCGCGGTGGCCCTCCGTCAGAGCGTCGAGGCCGGGGCCGACGCTGGTCGCGCCGGCGGTGACGGGATCGCCGACGGCCTGAGTCAGGTAATTGGCGAGTGTGCGGGCGGTCGGGCCGGGTTCGTGGTCGCCGGGAAGCAGGACGATGACGTCGCCGCGGTACTCGCCGGCCAGGCCGTGTTCGCGTGTGGCGAAGGCGGTGGCCGCGTCGGCGACGGTCCGGCGGTGGCCGTCGCCCCGGCAGCGAGCCGCGAGCACGGTGTGTGGCCGGATCAGGTCCAGTCCCATGAGGGCGGCGCGCCGACGCAGCCCCTCCGGGTCCCGGTGCGGCGTCCCGAGCAATTCCTCCAGGATCTCGCCGCGCAGCCGGTGCTCGGCCTCGGCGACGCTGCGCTCGCTCAGCAGCACGAGCGCAGTGACCAGCGCCGCGCGTTCCAGCGATCGTATGTCTCCGGCGTCGAGGCGGTCGCCGACCAGCGCGACGCAGCCGAGCACTTCGGCTCCGGCCATGATCGGCGTGGCGCAGGCCGCCGTGCCCGGCTCGGAGCCCGGTATCCGCCGGGTGCGACGGGATTCGATGCTCAGCACGCACGCCTCCCGCACCGCGCGGGCCGCCTGGGACGCCTCGGGCAGGGTCCCGTCGGCGCGGGCCCGCTCCACCACCGGGTCGTCGCCGATGGCGGCCATGACGCGGCCGTCGGCGTCGAGGACCAGGATGCTGCCGCCGAGGACGTCGGCGAGGTTCTGGGCGATGTCGGCCATGCCGCCGCCGTGGAGCACGATGTTGGTGAGCCGTTCGTGCAGGGCGGCGGCCTGCTCGACGGAGGCGCTGTGCGCCTGGATGACGGCGTTGGCCTCGGTGAGGTCGTCGACGGCACGCCGGACCTCCTCGAAGAGGGTGGCGTTCTCGATGGCGATGGCGGCGTGGTTGGCCAGCGAGACCAGGAGGGCCACCTCGTGGTCGGTGAACGGGCGGGAGCTGCGGTTGGCCGCGAACAGCACGCCGATGACCTTCTCGCCCAGCTTGAGCGGCACGCCCTGGATGGCGATCAGGCCCTCGTCCCCCACGACGTCGTCGACGGTGTGCTCGAAGCGAGCGTCTCGCAGGTAGTCGGGGGTGTTGTAGGGGACGGCGGTCTTGGCCACGAGGCCGCCGAGGCCCGCGCCCATCGCGAGCCGGGCGCGCTTGAACGCGTCGGTGCGGATGCCGTCGGTGACCCGCACGTGGTTGTCGTTGCGCTGCGCGTCGTGGAGCATCAGATAGGCCGCGTCCGCCGCCAGTAGGACCCGGCCGCGGCGGACGATGGCCTGCAGGACCGCCTCCAGGTCGCGCAGCGAGGACAGGTCGCCCGCGGTCTCGTACAGCGCGGCCAGTTCGTCCTCGCGACGCCGGCGTTCCTCCAGTTGGTCCCGTACGTGCAGGGCGTCCTCGACGAGTGCGTGCACCTGTGCCACGTCGGCGGCCGGACAGCCCTCCAGGAGGGCCCGGTACTCCTCGGGCGCGGCGCGGTCCCTCAGCAGGCGCAGGACACGGCGTGCGGTGTCGATCCCGGGGATCGTCGATGACAGATCGGTGGTCATGGTCCCCCTTGGGCGGCTCGGGGCGGGCACCGTGGTGCGGGTGGCCCGTGGACGTGCGACCAGCGGGTTCCCGCCTACGATGACACGCGTTGGGCGGTGCCGTCGTGGTCCTGTGGGGCGGGCTCAGCGGTCGAGTGCCCGTCCGCTCCCGGTCCGGAGCGGCGTCGTAGCGCGTGCGCGGCGGTGCCCCAGACGCCACGGCGGAAGACGAGGACGGCGACGATGAACACGGAGCCGGTCACCAGGTCCGTCTGCTCGAATCCCGCGGTGGACAGCCAGTCCTCCAGGCGGACGACGACCGCGGCGCCCATCACGCTGCCCCACAGCGTGCCGATGCCGCCGAGGACGGTCATCACCACCACCTTGCCGGAGGTGGTCCAGTCGACCTCCTGGAGCGAGGCGAAGCCGTGGTTGACGGCGTACAGCCCGCCCGCGAGACCGGCGAGGAACGCCGAGATCACGAAGGCGACGAGCTTGTATCGATCGGCGGGATACCCCAGGGCCCGCACCCGGTCGGGGTTCTCCCGGACGGCGGTGACGACGCGGCCGAACGGCGAGTGCAGGACCCGCCACGCCGCGGCGAGCGCGATCAGCACCACGGGCAGGGCGGCGTAGTAGAAGACGAAGGCGTCCGACAGGTCCACCCCGAACAGGTCGCGCGGAATGCCCTGCAGTCCGTTCTCGCCGCCCGTGAGGCCCTCCCACTGGTTGGCGATGAAGTACACCATCTGCGCGAACGCCAGGGTGACCATGGCGAAGTAGATGCCGCTGCGGCGGACCGCCAGCCAGCCGATGGGCGCGGCCAGCAGGGCCGCGGCCACCGCCCCGCCCAGGACGGCGGCGTAGAAAGGCAGTCCGCTGTGCAGGGCGATGATCCCGGTGGCGTAGGCCGAGGTGCCCCAGAAGGCGGCGTGCCCGAACGACAGCAGTCCGGCGTGCCCGAGCAGCAGGTCGAAGGCGACGGCGAACAGGCCCCAGCACAGGATGTCCGTCGCCACCGGCGGATACAGCGTCCACGGCAGGCCGAACGCGAACAGCAGTCCGACGGCGAGCAGGGCGCCGCGGACCCAGGCGGGCCTGTCGTGCAGCCGGTCCAGGAATCTGGTGATCATGCGTGTTCCTCCTTGCCGAACAGCCCGGCGGGGCGGAGCAGCAGTACGACGGCCATCAGCAGGAAGACCGAGGTCTGGGACAGGACGGGGACGTAGAGGCTGCCCAGGGCCTGGAGCATGCCGATGACGAAGCCGGCCAGCACCGAGCCGAAGACGGAGCCGAGGCCTCCGATGACGACGACCGCGAAGACCGTGATGATCAGGTCCGCGCCCATGGAGGAGTTGACCGCCCGCATCGGCGCGGCGAGCACACCGGCGAGCCCGGCCAGGCCGATACCGAAGCCGAAGACCGGCGTGACCCAGCGTCCGGTGTCGATGCCGAACGCCCGCGGGAGGTCCGGGCGTTCGGTCGCCCCCCCTCCCCCCCCGCCGCCCCCGCCCCTCCCCACACCCACCCACCACCCGGCCGCCCCCCCGCGTCGGGTGCCCCCCCCTCCCCCCTGCTTGGGGCGGGGGGGTCCCCTCGCCGCCCGCACCACCATGCCCACGCGGGTGCGGGTGAGCAGCAGCCACACGGCGAGGCAGACCGCCACGGACACGCCGAGCGCGAAGACCTGGTAGCCGGGGAAGTCGAACAGGCCCAGGCTGAGGGAGCCGGTGAAGGGGGCGTGGTCGTAGGGCTGGGAATGCGAGCCGTATCTCATGCGCAGCAGGTCCTGGCAGACCAGGGCGATGCCGAAGGTCAGCAGGAAGTTGTACAGCGGGTCCAGGGCCGTGAGGCGGCGGATGATCAGCCGCTCCAGCAGGGTGCCCGCGACCGCGAGCGCGAGGGGAACGATGAGCAGCGCCCACCAGAAGCCGAGCCCGGCGTCGTCGGCGAGGACGACCGCGCCGAAGGCGCCGAGCATGTAGACGGCGCCGTGCGCGAAGTTCACCACCCGCAGCATGCCGAAGATGACGGCGAGGCCGAGGGCGAGCAGCGCGTAGAAGCCGCCGCTGACCAGGCCGTTGAAGGCTTGTTGGAGGAACGAGGTCATGGGGTGTCCTGTCGTCCGGCGACGGACCGCCCGCGCCGTAGCGGGCGGTCTGCCTGTCTGTCTGCGTCGTCAGCTCAGGTGGCAGTCGGGCGAGGGCCGGTCGAACGCCTTCGCCGCGGGGATGACCGAGACGAGCTGCGTGTAGTCGCCGTCCTCCGAGGCCTGTGCCGGCGACTTGACCTTGGCGAGGTAGGCGTCATGGACGAGTCGGTGGTCCTGCGGCCGCAGGGTGCCGTTACGGGCGAAGAAGTCGTCGATCTTGATGTCGTCGAGCTGCTTGGAGACTTCTTCGGCCTTGTCGGTGCCCGCCTTCTGCACGGCCTCCATGTAGTGCGTGGCCGCCGAGTAGTCGGCCGCCTGGTCGAAGGTGGGCCGTTTGCCGGTGCGCCGCTCGAACCGGTCGGCCCAGGCGCGGGACTTGGCGTCGTAGTTCCAGAACCAGGCCGTGGTGAACTGCGTGCCGGCGAGCTTGTCGGCGCCCACGGCCTTGATGTCGCTGTCGAAGAGCAGTCCCAGGGCGAGCTTGATGCCCTTGTCCTTCAGCTTGAACTGCTCGTACTGCTTGATCACGTTGGCGAGGTCGCCGCCGGCCTGCAGGGCGCCCAGGACGTCCGGCTTCGGCTTCAGGCCGGGCGCCTTGAGCAGGAACGTGGAGTAGTTGTCACTGGGGAAGGGAGTGGGATCCTTGGCGACGACCTTCCCGCCCGCACCCTCGATGGCGGTGGTGAACTTGGCCTGCATGTCCTGCCCGAAGGCGTAGTCGGGGTAGATCATGTACCAGTTCTTCGCGCCCGCGGCGGTCACGCTGGCGCCGGTGCCGTGGGCCAGCATGTAGCTGTCGTAGGCCCATTCGTAGGTGTACGGGTTGCAGGACTTGCCGGCGAGTTCGGTGGTGGCCGCCGCGGTGTTGAAGTACAGCTTCCTGGACTGCTGGGCGACGGAGGCGACGGCGAGGGCGGCGGAGGAGGTCGGCACGTCGAAGATCGCGTCCACCCGCTTGCGCTCGTACATCTCGCGCGCCTGGGTGTTGGCGACCTCCGGCTTGTTCTGGTGGTCGGCCTTGACGACCTCGATGTCCTTGGTGACGGCCTTGTCGCCGTACTTCTTCTTGAAGTCGTCGACGGCCATCCGGACGGCATCGACGGAGCCGGGGCCCGCGATGTCGGCGTACACGCCGGACAGGTCGGTGAGCACGCCGAGCACGATCTTGTTGTCGCTCACCTTCCCGCCGCCGGAGCTGGGACCGCCGCCCCCGCAGCCCGCGAGCAGCGTCCCCACCGCGGCCGTGGCCACGAGCGTCGACAATGTGCGTTTCATGGATGGGGCTCTCTCAGATATCCGGCCGGGGGGTGAGGGGATCCACCCCCGGGGCGGGGGGGGCACACAGACCGTGGGGGGGGTGGTGTACCCCCCCGGGGGCCCGGACGTCGTCGTTGTCGAGCGACTCGACGACGCGGCCCTGGGCGAGGAGGTAGTGACGGTCGGCGACCGTGGTGGCGAAGCGCAGGTTCTGCTCTACGAGGAGCACGGCCACTCCGTGCTGTTTGGCCTCGCGCAGGATCTCGCCGATGCGCTGGACGGCCACGGGGGCGAGCCCCTCGGTCGGCTCGTCGCACAACAGGAGCCGGGCGCCCGCCCGCAGCACCCGGGCGAGCGCGAGCATCTGCTGCTCGCCGCCGGACAGCTTCGCGCCGGGGAAGCGGCGACGGGCGGCCAGCGCCGGGAAGGTGTCGTAGACCCACTCCAGCGTCCAGGGCGAACCGCCCTTGACCGGCGGCAGGGTGAGGTTCTCCTCCACCGACAGATGGGCGTAGACGCCCCGGTCGTCGGGGACGAAGCCCAGTCCGAGGCGGGCGCGGCGGTGTGCGGGCGCGGTGGTGATGTCCCGGCCGGCGAAGCGTACGGAGCCGGACGTCGCCTTGTGCAGGCCCATCGCGCAGTGCAGCAGGGTCGTCTTGCCGGCGCCGTTGCGGCCGACGAGCGTGACGACCTCGCCCTCGCCGACCCGCAGGGAGACGTCGTGCAGGACCTCGGCCTCGCCGTAGCCCGCGCCGATGCCGTCGATCTCAAGCAATGTCGGCCCCCAAGTACGCCTCGACGACCTGCGGATCCGCCTTGACCTCGGCGTACGGGCCCTCGGTGAGCACCTCGCCGCGCTGCAGTACGGTGACGGTGTCGGCGAGGGAGCCGACGACGCTCATGTTGTGCTCGACCATCACCACGGTGCGGCCCGCGCGGATGCGAGCGATCAGCTGCGTGGTGCGGTCGACGTCCTCCAGGCCCATGCCCGCCGTCGGCTCGTCCAGCAGCAGCATCTTCGGCTCCGAGGCCAGCGCGACGGCCAGTTCCAGTGCGCGCTTGCGACCGTAGGGCAGGATCCCTGCGGGGGAGTGGGCCAGGTGCGCCAGGCCGACCTCGTCGAGCAACTCGGCGGCGCGGGCGGAGAAGCGGCGCATCACCTTGTCCGAACGCCAGAAGCGGTGGCTGAGGCCGGTTCCCGCCTGGAGCGCCAGCTCCACGTGCTCACGCACGCTCGACTGCGGGAACAAGCTGGTGACCTGGAAGGAACGGGCCACCCCCAGCCGGGCGACCCGCTCCGGCGGCAGTCCCGTCACGTCGTGGCCGTCGAACGTGATGCCACCGCCGGACGGCTTCAGGAACCCGGTGAGCAGATTGAACAGGGTGGTCTTGCCGGCACCGTTCGGTCCGACCAGGGCGTGCACGGTGCCCTCCGTGACGGTCAGGTCCACCGCGTTCACGGCGCGGAAGCCCTGGAACTCCTTGGACAGACGGTGCGTGACCAGGATGGCGCGCGGTTGTGTCATGACGCCCCTCGGCAGCGCGGAAACGTCGGCGGATGCCGATGCGACGCAGACGTTAAATTCGGCCATCTCGCACGGCTACGGAGACAACCTCCACACCGACCGGCTCGCGAGTGTGGGATCCTTCCGGCCATACGTCCCGCCCGGCCGCCGCGGCATGGGGATTGACCCCACCACAAGTGCTCCCGGACTGTGCGTTCCCTACGTGGCCCGGCCGCCGCGCGGCGCCCACGATGTGCGCCATGGCGATGATGGACACCCCGCTCAACACCTGGCTGCTCTTCGACCACGCCCCGCGGTACTTCCCCGACACCGAAGTGGTCACCCGGTTCCCGGACGGCCGCGTGCACCGCTACACCTACGCCGCCTTCGCGCGCCGTGCCCAGCAGCTGATGCACGCCCTCGACGCCCTCGGGCTGGAACCCGGCGACCGCGTGGCGACCCTGGCCTGGAACGGCTATCGGCACCTGGAGGCGTACTGGGCCGTGCCCTGCACCGGGCGGGTCCTGCACACCCTGAACCTGCGGCTCTCGCCGGAGGACCTCGCGTACATCATCGGCCACGCCGACGACCGTGCCGTCCTCGTCGACCCGGACCTGCTGCCGCTGCTGGAGAAGGTGCACGCGCGAGGCGGCCTGAAGGGCGTACACCATCTGGTGGTGCTCTCCGACACGGTGCCGCCGACCTCACTGCCGGGCGTTGTCGCGTACGAGGAGCTGATCGCCGCCCACCCGGGTGCCTACGAGCCCCGGGACATCGACGAACGCGCGCCGCTCGGCCTGTGCTACACCTCCGGCACCACCGGCCGCCCCAAGGGCGTGGTCTACACGCACCGCTCCACCGTTCTGCACGCCATCGCCGCTTCCTCGCAGGCCGCCATGGCGATCGGGCCGGCCGACCGTGTCCTGCCCGTGGTCCCGATGTTCCACGCCAATGCCTGGGGCATCCCCTACACCGCCACCCCGTACGGCGCCAAGCAGGTGTTCTCCAGCGGCCCGCTGGACCCGGCCGCCCTGGTCGAGCTGATGGCCGCCGAGCACGTGACCGTCGCGGCGGGCGTGCCCACGGTCTGGATGACGGTCGCAGACGAGATCGCCGCCCGCGGCGGCCTGCCCGGCCTGCGGCACCTGCTGTGCGGCGGCGCCCGCCCGCCCCGCTCACTGATCGAACGCTACCGACGCGACTTCGGTATCCCCCTGGTCCAGGTGTGGGGCATGACGGAGACCTCGCCACTGGCCTCGCTCGCCTGGCCCAAGGAGCGGATGACGGACTGGGACGAGACACGGATCACCGACGCCGTCCGCACCCGGGCCGGACTGCCGCTGCCCGGTGTACAGATGGAGATCCGTGACGAGAACGGCCGGCCGCTCCCCTGGGACGGTTCCTCGATGGGCGACCTTCTGGTGCGCGGCCCGTGGATCGCCGACTCCTACCTCGGGGGCGACGGCGCCGACGCCTTCACCGAGGACGGCTGGTTCCGCACCGGCGACATCGCCATAGGCTCACCGCACGGCTACATGGTCGTCGCCGACCGCGCCAAGGACCTCATCAAGTCGGGCGGCGAGTGGATCTCCTCGGTGGACATGGAGTCGGCGGTCATGGCCCTGCCGGAGGTCGCCGAGGCCGCGGTCGTCGCGGTCCCGGACGAGAGGTGGCAGGAGCGGCCCCTGATCTGCGTCGCCACCCGACCCGGCAGCACCGTCACCCTCGAACGTGTCCGGGACCACCTCGAACGCAGCGGCTTCTCACGCTGGCAACTGCCCGACCGGATCGAGGTCATGGAGGCCATCCCGCGCACCGGAGTCGGCAAGTTCGACAAGAGGACGCTGCGCAAGCGTTTCGACGTCTGATCCTGCCCGCCTCCACGGCGTGACCGACGCGCGGACGCCTCTCCCCGCACGCACAGCCCGCCCCAAGAACCTGGAGCCGCATCCATGCACCCCAGCCGACGAAGCACCCTTGTGACCGCCGCCCTGCTCGCCACGGCGGCGATGACCCCCGGCGGCCCGGCCCGAGCCGCCGGCAACGCGCCCGGCCGACGCGGCCACCGGATCACCGTCCCCGGTGCCGAACTCCAGCAGATCTCCTGTCACGACGACCTCACGACCAGCGCCCTCGCCGGCACCCCCTACACCGACACCGCCGACCAGGCCGGCCTGATGGCCCGGGGCACCCGCAACCCCTCCGGCGTGCCCGGCCTGCAGATCGACGGCTACTTCCCCGATTCCTCGCAGCTGAACACCACCCACGGCTGGGACCACGACGCCCAGTTCGTGATCCGCCTGCCCGAGCACTGGAACGGCAAGCTGGTCGTCACCGGCGCGCCCGGCGTCCGCAAGCAGTACTCCCTGGACGCCCTCATCTGCGACTGGGTGCTGGCCCAGGGCTACGCGTTCGCCTCCACCGACAAGGGCAACAGCGGCCCCGACTTCTACACCGACGGGCGGCGTCCGGGCGGCGCGATCGCCGAATGGAACCGCCGAACCACCCAACTCACCCGCGCAGCCAAGGCCGTTGTGGCCCAGCACTACGGTCACGCCCCACGGCGCACCTACATGACCGGCATCTCCAACGGCGGCTACCTCACCCGCTGGCAGCTGGAGAACCACCCCGAGCTCTACGACGGCGGCGTCGACTGGGAGGGCGCCCTGTGGCGGCCCGACGGCCCCAATCTGTTCACCTTCCTGCCCACGGCGGTCGCCCGCCAGCTGGGGCAGGCCGGCGACGAGGACATGTACGCGGCCGGTTTCACCCGGGGCACGGAGTTCCTGTGGCCGTACCACGAGAAGGTGTACTGGGGCCTGACCCAGAAGATCTACCGCGCCGAGTTCGACCCCGGCTACGACCCCGAGTGCCCCGGCGCCTCTGCCGGTTCCACCACCGAGGAGATCCTCGCCCCCTGTCCGTCCGACGCCGCCTACGACTACGTGGCGCGGCCCGGTTCGGTCCATGACGCCGTAGCCCGAATCTCGCTCACCGGCCGCATCGGCAAGCCCATGATCACCCTGCACGGCACGCTGGACACGCTGCTGCCCATCGGCGTCCAGTCCGACGTCTACGCGCGGATGGTCGCCGATCAGGGCAGGGCCGGCCTGCACCGCTACTACCGCATCGAGGGCGGCAATCACGTCGACGGTCTCTACGACACCCACCCCGACGAGCTGCGGCCGATCCTGCCTTGCTACCGAGCCGCCTTCACCGCCCTGACGGACTGGGTGGAGCACCACAAGGAGCCGCCGACCAGCCGGACCGTTCCCAGACCCGCTTCGGGCGACCTCGTCAACACCGGCTCCCTGGACTGATCCTCCGCCGGACCGGGCCCCGGCAGCGGCTTCCCGCCGCCGGGGCCCGTGCACGCCACAACGGTGAGGACCCACAGGTACGACCACCGCGACATGGGGCGCACCCCCATTACGGCCTCCGACGGGCCGGACGTAACGTCCCCGTAACTCCCAAGCCATGCACCCGCATTCGAACCAGGAGCACGGCTGCGTCCCCCCTCCCCACCCGTCGCGATCACCCAGGTGGCACGATGAACCCCACATCCCCCCATCCGCTGCCGCGCCGCTTGTGGCGCCGCATGTGGCCGCGCCCCGCCTCCGCGGCGACGCTGGTCCTGTCCCTGATCGCCGTGGTCCTCGGGCTTTCCCCGACCCCGGCGCAGGCCGCGAGCCTGCAGGAGGTCACGGGCTTCGGCACGAACCCGGGCAATCTGCAGATGTTCCAGTACGTGCCCGCCAACCTGCCGTCCGGCGCGCCGCTGGTCGTCGCCCTGCACGGCTGCACCCAGAGCGCCGGCGACTACTACAGCCACTCGGGCTGGCCCAAGTACGCCGACATGTACGGCTTCGCCGTGGTCTTCCCCCAGACCACCGGCTCCAACAACGCCAACTCCTGCTTCAACTGGTTCCAGTCGTCCGACTACACCCGGGGCCAGGGCGAGGCGCTGTCGATCAAGCAGATGGTGGACTACGCCAAGTCCCACTACGGCAGCGATCCCGGCCGGGTCTACGTCACCGGGCTGTCGGCCGGCGGCGCCATGACCTCGGTGATGCTCGCCGACTACCCCGACGTGTTCGCGGGCGGCGCGATCGACTCCGGCATCCCGGCGGGCTGCGCGACCGACCTCTCCAGCGGTCTGACCTGCCAGAACAGCGCGGTCAGCAAGACCCCGCAGCAGTGGGGCGACGCGGTCCGCAGCGCGTCCGGCGGCTGGGGCGGGCCCTGGCCGCGCGTCGCGGTCTGGCAGGGCACCGGCGACACCACGGTGAACCCGGCCAACGCCACCGAGGAACGCGACCAGTGGACCGACGTCTGGGGGATCAGCCGGACCCCGTCCTCGACCACCACCCTGACCGGCGGCACCACTCAAGCCGTGTACAACGACTCGAGCGGCAAGCCCGCCGTGGAGACCTTCTCCGTCTCCGGCATGGCGCACGGCCTCGCGGTCAGCCCCGGCTCCGGAACCGACCAGTGCGGCAGCACCGGCACCTACTACCTCAACTACATCTGCTCGTCGTACTGGACCGCGAAGTTCTGGGGCCTGGACGGCGCGGGCGGGGGCGGCACCGGCAGCCTCCCGGCACCCACCGGGCTCACCGTCACCGGCACGACCGACACCACCGCGTCGCTGGCCTGGTCCGCGGTGAGCGGCGCGACGTCGTACAACGTGTACCGCGGCGGCGGCAAGGTCGGTTCGACCACTGGTACGTCGTACACCGACACGGGACTGGGCTCCGGCACGAAGTACACCTACACCGTCGCCGCAGTGGACTCCGGAGGCGCGGTCGGCGCCCAGTCGTCGGCGGTCCCGGCCACGACCACCGGGTACCAGCCGCAGTGCTTCACGGACAACAACTACAACCAGGTCGTGGCGGGCCGCGCCCACCAGAGTCTCGGCTACGTCTACGCCAACGGCTCCCATCAGAACATGGGTCTCTACAACGTCGCCGTCACCCACACCCTTGAGGAGACCTCGTCCGGCTACTACGTGATCGCCGACTCGGGCTGCCCGTCCTGACGGACCGGACCGGCCGTGCCGTGCGGCGGGGGGGGGGGCCACAAGACGAGGTAAAACACCCCCCCGGCGCGGCAGGTGGTGGAGAAGGGCGAGGGGCGCGGGGGA
>NZ_JBHYKH010000112.1:0-5340 GCF_042741275.1 Streptomyces sp. NPDC058964 | reverse complement strand
CTCCGGGTGGAGACCGCCCCGCGCGCCCCGGCGCGCCGGGGGGGGGGGGGGGGCCCACCCCGTCGCGCGCCCCCCCCCCCCGCCCGGGCCGGTCACTTGGCGATCAGCAGGCGTATCGCGCGGGCGTGGAGGGCGCGGACGGTACCGGCGCCGCCGGTGAGACTCCCGGAGCCGGGCTGGGCGACCTGTCCGCGGGACGACCGCGGCCTCCTTGCTGTCCCACGCGGTGCGATGCAGATGCGGGTCGATGCGCGTGGCCCGGGACGAGAAGACCTGGAAGTCGATCGCTGTCCCCGTGGCGTCGTAGGCGCGCCCAGCGCCCCTCCCGTCGCCGCCGCGGCGCGTGCCGCGAAGTGACCGGGGACGGTCGCCACCACTCTCGGGGTTCGGCTCGGGGCCGCCTGTGAGGCGTGGGCGCCCGGTTGCCCGACCGGCACACCGTTCCGGCAGCGGGGGCACACCCAGCCGCTGCGAGGCTCCCGCCAAAACGCTCGACGTCTTTGCCGACTTCGTGCACTACGGTCCCTGACCGGCCGCGGATCCCGATGTGGAACAACCGGTATACTTCAGCTATGGAGAGCTCGGACCGACTTCAGGCACAGCCGTGCGGCGGCCGAGGCGCTCGGGAGCGCATCCTGTGGGCGGCGGCCAAGCTCTTCTACGAAGAGGGCATCAACGCCACGGGGATGAACCGTCTCACCGAAGTCGCCCATGTCTCCAAGCGGACCTTCTACCAGCACTTTTCCAGCAAGAGTGCACTGGTGGAGGAGTACTTGCGACGCTTCGAGGGCGACGGTGCGCCACGCTGTGAGCAGGCCTTGTCACGCACTGACCTCACCCCCCGCGAACGGTTGCTGGGTGTGTTCGCGGAGGCTGCCGGCGACGGGGCGGTGCGCGGGTGCCCCTTCCACAACGCGGCCGTGGAGGCCGCAGGGAGCCTCCCTGGTGTCCAGGAGGTGGTGACTCGGCACAAGCAGGACTTCGCGCAGCACCTGATCGGCACCGCCCGGGAAGCCGGAGCAGACGATCCAGAGGGTCTGGGGCGGCAACTGGCCGTGCTCTTCGAGGGGGCCGGGGCGCTGGCCACCTCCCTCGGGGACGACAGCCCCCTGCGGGATGCGCGCAGTGCGGCCGCGACGCTCATAGATGTGGCGACGCGGTGGACCGTTGGCAGGCGGTGACCAGGACCTCCAGCGCATCGGTTCGGGGGGCACCGGCCCCGAACAGGCGGGCTCGCCGATCAGGCCGAGGCGGAGCACGCACGAACCAGCCACGTCCGCCTCCAATTCGCCAGGTCTGGCGGGCCACTTCGAGGCGAACGCCTCGTGGCCGGACGAGGCCGCAACCTGCTCCATCGGCGCGACCGGGTCGGGTCAGCGGGCGGTCGCCGGGCAGCCGGCGTCTTGAGGTTCGGCCGCGGCTCGCCGCCGCGCCGGTCAGCCGAAGGCGCGTTCGCTGTCCAGGAATCGGGACACGTGGCTCACGAACAGCTCGGGGTACTGGAACAGCGCGCCGTGCCCGGAGTCGGGGTAGATGATCAGCTGCGCGCCCGGAATGTGCTGCTGCAGAATGTAGGAGTTGATCGTCGGCACCATGATGTCGTGGCTGCCATTGACGATCAGGGTGGACTGGTGGATGGACGCCAGCTGGCTGAATCGCTCACCAACCGGCTCGCGCCATGCCATGATGGCCGCGACCTGGGCCTTGGTCACCTCCGGTCCGCTCGGCGGGTCGACGTCGACGGTGCGCTGGTGGCGCCGCGCCCAGAAGTCCTTGCCTGCCTGTCGGCTGGCTTCGGACGGCTCGAAGAACAGGAACAGGAAGTCCTCCATGGTCGGCACCGGATTCCCGGCCACCTCCAACGCCTTCGGATCCCGACCTTCCGCTTCGCCGCCACGCGGTGCCGTGCCGACCAGCACGAGCCGGCGCACGAGCTCTGGGTGGCGCAGTGCTACCTCTTGCGCGACGTAACCGCCGATGGAGAAACCGAGAACGTCGGCCTGTGAAATGCCCAGCGCCCGGATGACCGCCGCGCTGTCGTCACCGAAGGCCTCGAAGGTCTCCGGCACCTCGCCGCTGGAGCCGGCCACCCCGGCGTAGTCGAACAGGATCACTTCCCGGTCCGCGGCCAGCCCGTCGGTGACCGCCGGGTCCCAGTTGTCCATCCCGCCGCGGAAGTGCACCAGGAACACCAGTGGGGTGCCGCCCGGCTTGCCGAACCGGCGGTATGCGTGTCGGACTCCTCCCGCCTCCACGTACTGCGTGGGTGCGGTGACGTGCGTGTGCGACATGTTCTGCTCCTTTGCCGTCCATCCGGGTTGTGCCAGGACTCCGTCGTCCGTGTCCGGTTCCGTCCTGGGAGCCGATCGGACTCCACACCACACACCAGATGTAAACCGATCGGTACCCTCACTCTAACACTGGATGTAAACCGATCGGTATACATGGCATGAGGGGCATCGCAGCCATGTGCTGCAGTCGGCATCGGTCGCCGTGAGCGCTGCGGAGGTCGGCGCGACAGCGGCGTTCCAGGCGCTGGTGATCCGCTGCCCGGCCGGCAGCGTGAACGCCGGCTTCCAGCCGTCGACCGGGGAGGAACCGGTGTTGGTGACGGTGACGTCGGCGGTGAAGCCGCCCTGCCAGACGTTCGTCCCGTACGACACCTCGCAGGCCGTGGAGCCGCCGGGGCCGCCGGGACTTCCGCCGCCGGTGTTGATCGTGGAGGAGAACGAGGTCACCGCGAGGCCGGTGCCGTTGTGCCAGGGTTCGAAGCCGGCCTGGACGCTGGTCAGGTACCAGTTGTTCTGTGCCAGCCCCCGTGAGACGGCCTGGCGGACGAAGTCCATGACGTCGAAGTTCCAGCTGTTGATCGCCGACGGGGCGACGAAGGACAGGACGTCGTTGGAGCCGTTGTTGCCGGACCACACCTGCCACTGGCGCCCGGCCACACTGGCCGTGCCGACCTGCGAGCCGACGGGCTGGATGGAGCCCACCTCGTTGAACCAGACCATGATCTCGGTCCGGTTGACACCGTCGGTGCGGGGCGTGGGGTCGAGCCAGATGTCGTACGCGGCGTCGTACACCGCGCCGCTCACATAGCTGTAGGAGATGCCGGTCGGTGCGCTGGATATGCCGCTGAGCTGCGCCGGAAGAGCCGTGCCCGGTGAGCAGTTGGTGTAGTGGCAGCCGTTGTAGACGGACGGGTAGGACTTCGGGGCGCCGTTCGTGGGGACCGAGCCGTCGGCCTGGGTGATCCTGAAACCCGAGGCGGTGGTGGTGATGCACTGGGTCTGGCTGGTGCCCCAGCGGTTGTTCTGGACGACGTAGCGGCCCTGGATCGTGGCCGATCCGAACTGTTCACAGATCGAGGTGTCGGCGTGGGCGGCCGAGGTGGTGCTCAGCAGCGCCGCCAGGGCGGCGAGCGAGGCGAGCAGTGCGCCTAACAGACCGTGCGCTCTGTGGAGTACGGGGCGCGATGAGACAAGCATGGGGGGTCCTTCCGGAGGGGTGGGGAGTGATCGCGGGAACACTCCGGACGCCAGATTGGGAGCGCTCCCATCACCTCCGTTTCGCTGGGACTGTAGGAGAGGGTCATGGCCTTGACAAGACGATGGACACGAGGCCGTCGAATTTCCTTCGAAGGTCCAGGTCAGGGAAACTCGCCAGGGGTTACCGGAACGCTGCCGCGTTGGGAGCGCTCCCGAACTCGTCACGGTGATACGACGCTGTCGCGCGTGCCGGGCATTCGGCGTGGACGCTTCCTGTGGTCGCAGGCGACGCTCAGGCCGACTCGCGCACCACCAGCTCCGTCCGCAGGATCACATGGCGCCAGGCCACGGAGGACTCCTCGATCTCCTGGAGAAGCAGCTGGACCATGGTCCGGCCGATGTCCTCCAGGGGTTGACGCACCGTGGTCAGCCGCGGCTCGGTGCGCTCGGCCAGCGGGAAGTCGTCGAAGCCGATGACGGCGACGTCCTCCGGTACCCGGCGTCCCGCCGCGCGCAGCGCCTCCAGGGCGCCTACGGCCGTGGTGTCCGAAGCGGCGAGGAGGCCGTCGATCTCCGGATGCCGTTCGAGGAGCTGGGCCATGGCCCGGCGACCACTCTCCTCGGTGAAGTCGCCCTCGGCGACCCACGACGGCTGGGCGTCCAGGCCGGCCAGCGCCAGGGCCTCGCGGTAGCCGCGCAGCCGGCACTGGGCGACGTACATGTCGAGCGGTCCTGTGATGGTGGCGATCGCTCGCCGTTCTGCGGCCAGCAGGTGGGTGACCGCGTTACGGGCACCGCCGACGTTGTCCGCGTCGACGTAGCTGACGTGCTCGTCGCCCGAGCGGCGCCCCAGCAGCACGGTCGGCAGGCGGGCCTCGGCGAGCATGTCGGGCAGTGGATCGCCGGCGTGCACGGACATCAGCAGTGCGCCGTCGACCCGGCCGCCGCGGGCGTACTCGAGGAAGCGCTGCCGCTCGGCGTCCGAGCGGACCAGGGTCAGCAGCAGTTGCGGCCCGGTGTCGGCCAGCGCGTCACCGATCGCGCGGACGATCTCGGAGAAGAACGGCTCGGCGAACAGCCGCCAGTCCGGCTCCATCATGACGAGCGCGACGGCGTCGGCCCGCCGCCCGGCGAGGGACCGGGCCGCCAGATTGGGCACGTACCCCAGTTCCGCGATGGCCCGCTGCACGGCCCGCCGCGTCGACTCCTTGACACCCGCCGCGTTGTTGACGACACGGGAGACCGTGCCGCGGCCCACTCCGGCGCGGGCGGCCACCTCCTCCAGCGTCGGAGTACCCGGGCGCCTGCCCATGACCACCTCCCCCCACGAGATCACCGATATTACGGTCCGGACGTCGCTGGGCACAGCTCTTCCTGCGGCTCCGAAGCCCGCAACCACCTGGCCGGCCTTACGACTTCAGTGCACGCGCCGCAAACCCTGAACGGCGATCTGCGGGGAGGGACGGAGGAGGGAGGGGAGGCGGCCGCGTCGTCGACCAATCGCCGCCAGGGCGGCGATTGGTGACGGGCGGTTCCGCAGCAGCAGTCGACCGGTCGGGGGAGTCGTCGGTGTTGCACGGACCGCGGCCCCACCATCAGCATTCAGCTCGACGCGGAGCGGGACCGCCCGGAGGTCGTCGTGGACGACGAGTCACTGTCCATGGTGACCGTCCGCATCCCGATCGCCCTTGAGGAGGGGTGGATTGATGACCAACTTACCCGCCTCAGGCGCTTCAACGAGCAGATGTGAACTCGGGTTCGCAGCGCATGGCGTTCTCTTTTCGGCGCCATCGAGTTGAACTTCAATGGGTCGGCTGCGGCGGGACAGGCTCCCGTCGCAGCCGACCCGCGC
>NZ_JBHYKH010000111.1:11320-20594 GCF_042741275.1 Streptomyces sp. NPDC058964 | reverse complement strand
CGCGGTGTTTGACCGCCTCCCCCCGCTCTTAGAATATGGACTGGGGGGAGGTCGCCGTGACCGTGCGGTCCCGCCTCGTGTCGAAGCGGACGTAGGCGCCGTCCCGGCCGCGGCGCGAGCCGGGCCTGACAGCACTGCCGTCCCAGGTGCCGTACGCGGTGAAGGGCCGGTCGAAGCGGGTGATCGTGTAGACGGTGTACGGCAGGGTGTCCCGGCAGAAGCCGTGACCCGTGATGGCGGTGCGCACGGTCCGGTCGTCGAGGACCTCGACCTCGGTGGCGACCTTCTTGTGCAGCGACTGGCCCGCGTTGAGCAGGACGTTGGCCTTGTCGGTGGCGGGGAAGGTGTAGCGCTGGACTCCGGTGCGCGCGGTCGCCGTGAGTTCGGCGCCGATGCCGGAGTCCAGGCCCACGCGGTAGTAGCCGGGGCTCGCCGTCTCGTCCCCGTGACGGAACCGGGCCGCGTACACCGCGTCGTCCGTCCGCGTCACGTCCCCGGTGGTCGGCAGGACGGGCAGGTCGCCGCCGATGCGGCAGCCGACGCCCGAGAGGTGGACCAGGGAGAAGCCGCGGACGCGCTTCTGGGAGTAGTCGTAGCCGGTGCTGTGCCCGGTGTCCGGCGAGAGTTGCACCATGCCGAAGGGCACGGCCGCGCCGGGAAAGGTGTTGCCCTCGTTCTGGGTCCCGATGAACGGGTTGACCAGGTCGGTCAGGTGACCGCCGGTCGGCTCGGCGGCCCGTGCGGCGGGGGCGGCGAGCAGCGCGGACGCTGTCATCACCCCGGCCAGGCACAGCCGCGAGCGCCGGGTCCGTCTCATGTCGGTTGGCCTCCGATGGTCGACATCGCTGTCTGCATCGTGAGGGCCGGAGACTCAAAAACCGGGCCTCCCGGGTGAATTGCATGAACGCGTCGCACCCGAAACGGTGGCGGCCAAACAGGCGTACGAGAACTACGAGACGCGCTGCCCCTTCCCCAGCGCGATCACCCCGCCCTGCGAGACCGTGTACAACTCGCCGTCCCGGTCCGGGTTGACGCCGATGGTCGCGCCGGGCGGCACCTCGACGTTCTTGTCGAGGACGGCACCGCGCACCACCGCGCCCCGGCCGATGCGCACGTTGTCGTGCAGGACCGCCCCCTGGACGACGGCGCCCGGATCGACCACCACTCCGGGCGACAGGACGGACCGGGTGACCTGCCCGCGGATCAGGCAGCCGGAGCTGATGATGGACTCGCTCGCGATGCCGCCCGCGTTGAAGCGCGCGGGCGAGAGCTGGTTGGAGTGGGTGTAGACGGGCCAGCTGCGGTTGAACAGGTTGAACTCGGGACGTTCGGCGATCAGGTCCATGTGGGCGTCGTAGTAGGCGTCGAGCGTGCCGACGTCCCGCCAGTAGCCCTGGTCGCGGGTGGTCTCACCCGGCACGTGGTTGTCGCCGAAGTCGTACAGCTGGGCCTCGCCCCGGCCGGTCAGCTGCGGCAGGATCGAACCGCCCATGTCGTGCATGGACCGGTCGTCCTCGGCGTCCCGTTGCAGCGCCTCGATCAGGGCCTTGGTGGTGAAGATGTAGTTGCCCATCGACGCGTAGACGCGCTCGGGGTCGTCCGCCAGGCCCGGCGGGTCGGCGGGCTTCTCCAGGAAGCGCTCGACGCTCTGCCCGTCGGAACCCGGGGTGATGACGCCGAAGGAGGAGGACTCGGAACGCGGCACGCGGATTCCGGCGACCGTCACGCCCGCGCCGCTCTCGATGTGCTGTCCGAGCATCTGCCGCGGGTCCATGCGGTAGACGTGGTCGGCACCGAACACCGCGACGTAGTCGGGCTGTTCGTCGTGGACGAGGTTGAGCGACTGCAGGATGGCGTCCGCACTGCCCAGGTACCAGCGCGGGCCGAGCCGCTGCTGTGCCGGGACCGGGGTGATGTAGTTCCCGAGCAGGCTGGACATCCGCCAGGTGGTGGTGATGTGCCGGTCCAGCGAGTGCGACTTGTACTGGGTCAGCACGCAGATGCGCAGGATGTCCGCGTTGACGAGGTTGGAGAGCACGAAGTCGACGAGGCGGTAGGTGCCGCCGAAGGTGACCGCGGGTTTGGCCCGGTCCGCGGTCAGGGGCATCAGCCGCTTGCCCTCGCCGCCCGCCAGCACGATTCCGAGAACTGAAGGTCCTCCCCCGAGGTCTCGGCTTCGCTCGACCAGGGGGTACCCCCATCGACTCATGGCCGCTCCCCCTCACCCTGGTTGACCCAAGCCTGCCCCCGGGCACGGCGGACTAAGCCTGCTTGAGGATCTCCTCGTACAGCAGGACCGTGCGCCGGGCCACCGCGTCCCAGCCGAACTCGCCCACCGCGCGCTCCCGTCCGGCCTCCCCCATCCGGCGGGCCGTCCCCGGGTCGCCAAGGACCGAGTCCAGGGCCCGCGCGAGGCCGGCCTCGAAGTCCTCGTCCACGGCGACCAGCAGGCCCGTCACACCGTCCTCGACGACCTCGGGGATCCCGCCGACCCGGGAGGCCACCACGGCCGTGCCGCAGGCCATCGCCTCCAGGTTGACGATGCCGAGGGGCTCGTACACCGAGGGGCAGACGAACACGGAGGCGTGCGTGAGGAGCTGGATGACGTCCGCGCGCGGCAGCATCTGCGGGATCCAGCGCACACCCTCGCGGACCCGGCTCAGCTCCTGGAACAGCTCGCGGAACTCCCGGTCGATCTCGGGTGTGTCGGGCGCGCCGGCGCAGAGCACGACCTGCGCGGCCGGGTCGATGTCCCGTACGGCGCGCAGCAGATGGGGGACGCCCTTCTGACGGGTGATACGGCCCACGAACAGGACATAGGGGCGGTCCGGGTCCAGGCCGGCGCGGGCGAGGACGTCGGTGCGGTGGTCCGGCCGGTACAGGGTGGTGTCTATGCCGTTGTGCACGACGTGCACCTTCGCCGGGTCGAGCGCCGGGTAGCAGCCGAGGATGTCCTCGCGCATCGCGCCCGACACGGCGATCACCCCGTCGGCGGCCTCGATCGCGGTCCGCTCGGCCCAGCCGGACAGTGCGTATCCGCCGCCGAGTTGCTCGGCCTTCCAGGGGCGCAGCGGCTCCAGCGAGTGGGCCGTCATCACGTGCGGGACGCCGTACAGGAGCTTGGCGAAGTGGCCGGCGAGGTTGGCGTACCAGGTGTGGGAGTGGACGAGTTCACGGCCTTCGAGCGCTCCGGCCATGGCGAGGTCCACGGAGAAGGTGCGCAGCGCGTCGTTGGCGGTGTCCAGGGCGGACCAGGGACGGTGGCGTACGACGCCCACGGCGCGGCCCTCTCCCCAGCAGTGCACCTCGAGGTCGACCAGCGGCCTCAACTCCCGTGCCAGGAACTCGACATGGACGCCCGCGCCGCCGTACACGTCCGGAGGGTACTCCCGGCTCAGCAGTCCCACTCGCACCCGCAACCCCCTGGTCTCAGCGGCCGGTCCCCTCATGGTCACCCAGATGCGGCGCGCGGGGAAGAGCACGGCGGCCGCGCGAAGCAGCAGTCGCCACAGACCCCGCCTCCGGGCACCCGGTAGTAGAGGCAGCAGCTGCGGCGCCGGAAGGAAGTGCCGGTGCGGGTGCCCGTGGCGCCTAGGAGGGGCTGGTCGAACAGCTCGGTGGTGAGGGCGCGGGCCCGCTCCGCGACGTCCGTACGGCCGCTGCCCCGCGCCCAGCGGTCCAGCTCGCGTGCGGCTGCGGCCAGCGCCGAGCCCGCGTTGCCCCACAGCAGACCGGCCGCGACACCGTGGCGGGCCCTCAGGGCTTCCCCCAGGGGCTCCAGATGGCCCCGCAGCACGGCGTCCGCGAGCGTGGCCGCGTCCCCGGGCAGCGGGCGCACCTCGGTCAGCCACAGGTCGTCGGGGGCGACGGCGTCCGGGTCCCAGCGCAGCAGGCCGGGATCCAGGTCGGGCAGACGGCCGTACACGGCCGCGCAGCCGAGGGCCGTCGACCACAGGCGGGCCGCGAGCGCCTGGTGGGCGATCGACGCCGCCACCCGCGGCTCCCGGGTACGCAGGCGCTGCCCGACCGTCCGGACGCGGACAGTCAGCGCGTTCCCGCGCGCGTCCGGCTCCGCGCACGCGTAGGTCTGCGCGAGGGTCGGCGGCCGTCCCGTCGTCGTCTCCCGCACCGCTCCCGCCGTGCGCAGGACGAAGAAGCCGCCGAGGGGGCGCAGCGCGGCGAGATCGGGGTCGAGGTCCACGAACAGCAGTAGTACCAGGGGCGGCAGTAGCTCGACCCCGAGGGTCTCCACCCTGTGTCGCCCACCTTGGGGATGACCGGGGGTCTGGTGTACTCCATCGGCAGTAGGACCCATTGCCTGCTCAGGTACGACGACGGGAAGAACCGGAGCGGGCAGAGTGTTGGCCATGGAAGCCGACCGTTCGCCGAACCGGGCCCAGGGCCCCGGCCTCACCCAGAGGATCAGCCCATGAGCGCCCTCGCGCTGTCCGTGCTGCTGTCGTTCGTGTCCGCCGTCGCGTACGCGGGGGGCGCGATCGTGCAGGAGCAGGTCGCGCTGTCCTCCCCGCACGGGCAGTACGCACCGCTGCGCCGCGCGGGCTGGTGGGCGGCGGTGGGACTGAACGGGCTCGGCGGACTGCTGCACGTGGTGGCGCTCGCCTGCGGCCCCCTCAGCCTGGTGCAGCCGCTGGGCGCCCTCACCATCGTGTTCGCGCTGCCCATGGCGGCCCTCTTCGTCGGCCGCCGGGCCGGGGCGACCGCATGGCGGGGTGCGGTCATGGCGACGGTCGGCCTGGCGGGCCTGCTGTCCCTGGTCGGCGCGGCCGACGCGCACTCGCTCGCCGCGGCGCAGCGTGTGGCCGTGGCCCTGGTGACCGGTGGCGCGGTCGTGGCGCTGATGATCGCGGGCCGTGCGGCACACCGGCACCCGGCGGTGCGCAGCGTGCTGCTCGCCACCGCCTCCGGCACAGCCTTCGGCATGTCGTCCGTGTTCACCAAGACCGTGGCGGTCGACTGGACCGGAGGGGTCTCCCTCGGAGACGTCCCGTCCCTGGCCGTGATCGGGGTGTTCGCGGTGGCCGGCGTGCTGCTGTCGCAGGCCTCGTACCGCGGCGGCGGCCTCGCGGCGCCGCTGGCCACGCTGACCGTGGTGAACCCGGTGCTGGCGGCCGCGGTCGGCATCACGATGTTCGGTGAGACCTTCCGCTACGGCACCACGGGCACCGCGCTCGCCCTGAGCTGCGGTGTGGTGGCCGCGGGCGGGCTGATCCTGCTGACGACGGAGCGGCTGGAGGACCCGCGCACGGCGGAGCGGCTGCCCGAGGCGGGTACGGCCCCGCTGCCGGAGACCGGGTCCGCCGCTGCCCCCGCTGCCGCACTCGCTCTCGCCGAGCCGGTGGCCGAGGCGGCCGCGGAGCCGGTGCCCGCCGGAACACCGCTCGCCGTCCTGCCCCAGCAGCGGGCCGCGACGGCTCTCGAAGAGCTGGAGGACCTCGAGGAACTGCGCGACACGGTCCTGGACGAGGCGGCTCTGGAGGAGATCCTGGAGGACACCGTCCCGGCCGGCGTCCTCCTGCCGGCCGCTCCGGACCGGGCGCGCGCGGACGGCCGCGAGGAGGGCGGCGCTGAGCCGTCGGACCCCTACACCCTGCCGCCCACCTTCAGCCCCTTCTACACGGGCCTCTACGTGCCGCTGCCCGACGTGGGCCGGCACCGGGTCCGGGTCAAATCCTGACGCCGCCGGCCCGGAGATAGGTGACCGGGTCGATGTCCGAACCGAAACCGGGTCCGGTCCGCACCTCGAAGTGCAGATGCGGACCCGTGGTGTTTCCGGTGGAGCCCGAACGGCCGATGCGCTGCCCGCCCGAGACCGTCTGTCCGGCCCTCACCGAGATCGCCGACAGATGGGCGTACTGCGTGTACCGGCCGTCGGCGTGCCGGATGACCACCTGGTAGCCGAAGGAACCGCCCCAGCCGGCCGAGACCACGTGCCCGGCGGCGACCGCCTTCACGGAGGTGCCGGTGGGCACGGGGAAGTCGACGCCGGTGTGGTAGCCCGTCGACCAGTGGGGGCCCGCCTGGTGGTACGGCGTGCCCATGGCGGCGTTGACGGGGGCGACCAGGGAGTGGCGGCTCGTGGACGTGGTGCGGGTGCCCCCGGAGGTCTGCTTCGCCGGCTTCGTCTGCGGGGAGGCCTTCTTGGCCGACGGCCCGGGCGTGGTGTGCGTGCCGGTGTGCGGCGCGGCCCTGCCGCGCAGGTTCAGCCGCTGCCCCGGCAGGATCAGGTCGGGATCGGAGCCGATCGTGGTGCGGTTGGCGGCGTAGAGCCGGTGCCAGCCGCCCTGGACGTGCTGGTCGTCGGCGATTCCGGACAGCGTGTCGCCGTGCACGACCGTGTACATCTCCGCCCTGCCCGCGCGGGACTGGGGTGTGCTCTGCGGCTGCACGTCGCGCACCGAGGTCTTCGCGCTCTTCTCCGGCCGGGTCGAGGCGCTCTCCGGGTGGACGCCGGGGGCGGAACCGTCCCGGGTGAGTCCGGCCCGCACCGAGCACACCGGCCAGGCGTGGGGGCCCTGTCCGTCCAGTACCTTCTCGCCGACCGCTATCTGCTGGTCCCTGGTGGCCAGGTCCGCGCGCGGGGCGTACCTCGCGCCGCCGTAGGCCTCCCAGGTGGACTGGGTGAACTGGAGCCCGCCGTAGTAGCCGTTGCCGGTGTTGATGCTCCAGTTGCCGCTGGACTCGCACGCGGCGACCTTGTTCCAGGTTGCCGCGTCGGCCGCGTCGGCGGTGCCGGCGGCCACGAGCGGGATCGCCATGCCGGCGCCGCCCGCCGTGACGG
The DNA here is from genome assembly GCF_042741275.1 of Streptomyces sp. NPDC058964. Classification (NCBI taxonomy): domain Bacteria; kingdom Bacillati; phylum Actinomycetota; class Actinomycetes; order Kitasatosporales; family Streptomycetaceae; genus Streptomyces; species Streptomyces sp. NPDC058964. The sequence continues at coordinate 13,795 of NZ_JBHYKH010000111.1, read as the reverse complement.
TCAGTGAGGCGCGGTTGATCCTGTTCGGCTGGTACCGGCGGTGCCGGCCGCGTACGGCCATGGAGAGCCCCCTCGACATGCGTCAGGAGGGGCAAAAGTAAGGGCGGCGAACAGGCCATGACAAGACGGCAATCAGCCGCCGGTCACCACAAGTGGCCAGGAATCGGCCCTCGTTGGCCGGAACGGCCGAACGGGCGCTGAGGCACTGGGCGCCTTCCGTGCGTAATCAAGCCTGGCGGGTCGGATGTGCGTGTGCCGTACCGGCACGTCAGGATGGTCGAAGGGCAATACTGACGAGCGACTGACGAACGACTGACGAGCGACAGACGAGCGACAGACGAGCAGCGACAGGCGAACCGACGAGCACGACCGGCACCACTGGCACCACCTTTCTTGTTTTGCAGCATCCACTGTGCAGGATCCAACGGATCCACCGGATCTTTGAGGAGCAGGCGGTATGAGCACTTCAGCGCAGATCGGCGTCACGGGTCTCGCGGTCATGGGCCGCAACCTCGCCCGGAACTTCGCGCGCAACGGTTACACGGTCGCCGTCCACAACCGGACGTCGGCCCGGACGCACGCGCTGGTGGAGGAGTTCGGGCACGAGGGGGACTTCATCGCGGCCGAGACCGCCAAGGAGTTCGTGGCGGCGCTGGAGCGGCCGCGCAGGCTGGTCATCATGGTCAAGGCCGGCGGCCCGACGGACGCGGTGATCGAGGAGTTCGCGCCGCTCCTGGAGCCCGGCGACATGATCATCGACGGCGGCAACGCGCACTTCGCCGACACCCGTCGCCGTGAGAAGGCACTGCGCGAGCAGGGCATCCACTTCGTCGGCATGGGCGTGTCCGGCGGCGAGGAGGGCGCGCTGCACGGCCCGAGCATCATGCCGGGCGGCCCCAAGGAGTCGTACGACTCGCTGGGCCCGATGCTGGAGAAGATCTCCGCGAAGGCCGCGGACGGCGCGCCGTGCGTCACGCACGTCGGCCCGGACGGGGCCGGTCACTTCGTGAAGATGGTGCACAACGGCATCGAGTACGCCGACATGCAGCTGATCGGTGAGGCGTACCAGCTGCTGCGCGATGTCGCGGGGTACTCGCCCGCGCAGATCGCCGACATCTTCCGCACCTGGAACCAGGGCCGTCTCGACTCCTACCTGATCGAGATCACCGCCGAGGTGCTGTCGCACGTGGACGCGACGACCGGCAAGCCCTTCGTCGACGTCGTGGTGGACCAGGCCGAGCAGAAGGGCACGGGCCGCTGGACCGTCCAGATCGCCCTCGACCTCGGTGTGCCGGTCTCCGGCATCGCGGAGGCCGTGTTCGCCCGTTCCCTGTCCGGCCACGCGGCGCTGCGCGAGGCCTCGCGAGACCTTTCCGGCCCGAAGCCGTCCCCGCTGTCCGAGTCGGAGGCGGCGGCCTTCGCCGACCGGGTCGAGCAGGCGCTGTACGCCTCGAAGATCGTGTCGTACACCCAGGGCTTCCACGAGATCGCCGCGGGCAGCGACGAGTACGACTGGACCATCGACCTCGGCGCGGTCTCCTCGATCTGGCGCGGCGGCTGCATCATCCGGGCCGCCTTCCTGGACCGCATCCGCGCCGCGTACGACGCCCGGCCCGACCTGCCGAGCGGCGGGCCGGGCTCCGGGTTCGGCACCGGCTCCGGTCCCGGGGGGATCGGTGACGGGGACGGCTCCGGGGGCGGGCTCGGGTGCGGGCCGGGAGGCGGCTCCGGAGGCGGCGGCTGGGGAGCCGGAGACGGCTCGGGGGCCGGGACCGGGTTGGGGGGCGGCTCCGGGACCGGGCTGGGGGCCGGCTCGGGGGCCGGGACCGGGTTGGGGGGCGGCTCCGGGTGCCGGGGCTCCGGACCGGGCATGGGCCCGGGCTGGACGGGGTCCGGATAGGGATTCGTCATGGTGTCCTCCGGCCAGTCGCTCGACATCGCCTCTGGACTACTCCCCCACGTACCCGGCACCCGCTCCGGCACTCGCCCGTCGGCGTCATTCCGAGGGTCCGGGTGGCCTCGCCGGGGGAAGGCGGTCAGGACGAGCCCGGAGTACGTCTTGGCCACCGCTTCGGCGTCGGGCGATCGCGCCCCCGCCGGTCACTGCGCCGGCGGCGCCCGGCGCACCTCCCCCCTCGACGTCCGCCGGACGGCCTCGCCCGGCGACCGGCGTTCAGGAGCGCGGGCACACCCCGGCCACCACCGCGGCGCCCGCCGCCAGACCCGGCCGCGGGCTCGACAGCACCGGAAGCAGAACCGACGTCAACCGCTGGACCGGTGCCATCGAAGCCTGGGCCAGGACGATCACGTCCCCGCCGGTCACCGCGTCGGCGGCGGCCGCCACCCGGCGTACGTAACCCTCGGCGTCCCCGGCCTCGAAGCGGGCCCAGGCGTCCTCGACGAGCAGGGTGCGGACCGTGACGTCGCGGCCCGCCCCCCGGGGCGCCGCCGCGACCAGCGCCGCCGGCGGGCCCG
>NZ_JBHYKH010000111.1:0-11310 GCF_042741275.1 Streptomyces sp. NPDC058964 | reverse complement strand
CCCCTGGGGGGGGACCCCCCCCCCCCCGGCCCCCCCCCCCCCGGTGGCGGCCGCCTCCGCGACCGCGCCGATGGTCGAGCAGGTGCAGAGCACGGCGCGTGCCCCGTCGGCGACGGCTCGCTCCAGCAGGGCGGCCACATCCGCCGCGACGGCCTCGGGACCGTCTCCGCGGGCCCGCTCCAGCAGCCCCTCGTCGACGAAGTGCCGCAGTTCCAGGCCCTGGTGGTCCTCGTCGCGCAGGGCGTCGAAGACGGGTACGTGCACGGCCGAGGTGTGCAGGAGGGCGAGCGCCCCGGGCATCAGAAGCGCCCTGGGTGCGCCACCAGCCACTCCTTCGCGGCGCGCCGCAGCTCGGGGTCGGCCGCCGGGGCCTCGTCGGGGTGACGTTCGGCCCACTTGGTGACGTACGGGCACAGCGGCGCCACCGGGACGCCCTCGCGCGCGGCAAGGACGTACAGCTCGCGGGCGAGGGACCCGGCGATGCCCTTCCCCTCGTGGGCCGGTTCCACGATCGTGTGGACGGGGACCAGGGCGCGCTCGGGGGCCTCGAGGACGAAGTACTCGATGCGGCCGACCACTTCCCCGTCGCCGACCGCCTCCAGGCGGCCCGCCGCCCGGTCGTCACGGATCCCGATGTCACTCATGGGCAAGCACGCTCCCGGTCGTCCGCCAGCCGGTCAGGCCCGAACGGCCTGCGGGCTGCGCTCCTGGTCCGAACCCGGCACCGGCTCGGACGGATCGGCGCCGAGGGCCACGATCCGGTTGTCCCGGTCGACGTGTACGACCCGCGGCCGAAGCGCCCGTGCCTCGGCGTCGGTCACCTGAGCGTAGCTGATGATGATCACCAGGTCGCCGGGGTGGACGAGGTGGGCGGCCGCGCCGTTGATCCCGATGACACCGGACCCGCGCTCGCCCTCGATGACGTACGTCTCCAGACGGGCGCCGTTGGTGATGTCGACGATGTGGACGAGCTCACCCGGCAACAGGTCGGCCGCGTCGAGCAGATCGGCGTCTATGGTCACCGATCCCACGTAGTGCAGGTCGGCCTGGGTGACCGTGGCTCTGTGGATCTTGGACTTGAATAGAGTACGCAGCATTTGAGTGCTCCTGCTGATCGGCTCCCTGCCTGCTTGTACAGGTCAAGGGCGGTTTTCACTCTACAACGGCCGGCTTCCCGCTGATTTCCCGCCTGCTGTTCAGGTATCGGCGCTGACCGGCTGCTGAGTCTCGTGATCCAATGCCAGGCAGACGTGGCGGCGTCCCGGGACATCGCCTCCACCCTCGAGGCCGACAGGCGGAACCAGGGTACGGAACGGCACTCCGCACCGCACTGAGAGCCCCGTCACTGAGCATGAACTGACGAAGGTTCAGAGGGCGGCCTTGCGCCCCATTGAATTCCTTGTGCGGTGGACCCGCCCTGGACGTCAGGTATGCGCAAGGCGCAGATCCACGGATCCGTTGTGCGCCCCTACTCCTGGGCTGTGGACTCGCCTCTTGAGTTTCGCGGTTTCGGCGGGCCTGATGTGATCATGCTGTGTGGGTGAGTGCTGCTTGGGCCCAGGCTTGCCGGCCGGTCCGGATTTCGGCGTCGGCCGGCCGGCCTGCGGCAGTTCCGGGTCAACGGTTCTCGGGGGCGGCGATCTGCCGCTTGAGGATCTTGCCGGTGGGCCCCTTGGGCAGAGCGTCGACGAGCCGGACCTCACGCGGGTACTTGTAGGCCGCCACCCGCTCGCGGACGAACTCCCGCAGTTCGTCCACGTCCGCCGCGGCGCCGGGGCGCAGCGCCACCACCGCGGCCACCTCCTCACCGAGGGTCGGGTGCGCGAGGCCGATCACTGCGGCCTCGGCCACTGCGGGGTGTTCGTACAGCACCTCCTCGATCTCGCGCGGATAGACGTTGAAGCCGCCGCGGATGATGAGGTCCTTCTTGCGGTCGACGATGTAGTAGTAGCCGTCCTCGTCGACCCGGGCCAGGTCGCCGGTGCGCAGCCAGCCGTCGACGATGGTCTCGGCGGACGCCTCGGGACGGTTCCAGTAGCCGGCCATCACGTTGTGGCCGCGGACGCAGAGCTCGCCGACGCCGTCGACCGGGTCGAGGAGGCACATCTCGACGCCCTCGACGGGTGTGCCGACGGAGCCAGCCTTGCGGGGCCGGTCGGGGTGGTTGAAGGAGGCGATCGGGGAGGTCTCGGACATGCCGAAACCCTCCAGGACCGGACATCCGAAGGCGGCCTCGAAGGCGTGCAGCACCTCGACGGGGAGGGAGGCGGCGCCGGAGGCGCAGATGCGCAGCGAGCTCGTGTCGCACTGCTCCGTGCTGCGCTCGTGCTCGGCGAGCATGGCGGCGTACATGGTCGGCACGCCCTCGAAGACGGTCACCCGCCGCTCGTCGATGGTGCGCAGGGCCTGGCCCGGGTCGAAGCGGGCGAGCAGGGTGAGCCGGGCACCCGTCGCCACGGCGGCGTTCATGGCACAGGACTGTCCGAAGGCGTGGAAGAGAGGCAGGCATCCCATCACCACGTCGTCGGGGGTGAGCCGGAGCAGGGTGCGCCCGCCGATCTCGGCGTTGCGGGCCAGCCCGGCGTGGGTGAGCATGGCGCCCTTGGGTACGCCTGTGGTGCCGGAGGTGTAGAGGATGACGGCGAGGTCGTCGTCCTTCCGCGGGACGGTTGCTGCCGGGTCCGGGTGCTCGGCCAGCAGTGTCTCCAGCCCACTGGGCACGATCGGCACCACCGGGGTTCCGGTGCCGTCGGCGCCGGCCCGGGCCTGGTCGGCGACGCCGTCCCAGGCCAGGAGTAGAGCCATGCCGGAGTCGCGCACCTGGTGGTCGATCTCGCGCGGCTTGAGCAGGGGGTTCATCGGCACCACGACGGCACCGGCACCCAGCACGCCGTAGTAGAGGACGGGGAACTCGCACAGGTTGGGCAGCATCAGGCCGACCCGGTCGCCGGGGCCGATCCCGTGGGCGGCGAGGAGTGCGGTGGTACGGCCGGCGAGGGTGGCGAGTTCGGTGTAGCTCAGTCCCTGGTCGCCGAGTTCGACCGCAGGGCGGTGGCCGTGCTCGGCGGCGGCGTGGGCGAGGAGGTCGTTGAGGTTCATGAGGGGGATCGCTTCCTGTCAGCCGCGGAGCGCGGAGGCGAAGACGGCGGGCAGTCGGGTGATGCCGGGTGCGGTGGTGAAGCCCGTGACGCGTCGCAGGGTGGTGCGCCCGGTGCGGTTGGTGACGAAGTACGGGGGGCGGGGCGAGAGCGAGGGCGAGCCGGTGAACAGGCCACGCGGGGCGGGCGCGAAGGGCGCGCGCACCACGGTCTTCTCGACGTCCTCGAGCATGAAGGCGTTGTTGACGAATCCGATGCCGCTGCCGATCGCTTGCCGGGTGTTGCCCGGGTAGGCGCCCCAGGGCGTGTAGCCGAGCAGGAAACCGACGGCGGACCAGCAGTTGACGCCGAGGGTGCCGTAGCGCAGCTCGGCGATGGCCGTCTCCACCACGGCCCGGTGGGCCCGCTCGGTGGCCGGGTGGACGATCAGGGTCGCGCCGAGCGTGCCGGGGAGGGTGCCGTTGGCGAAGTCGACGGCGTTGCCCAGGAATTGGGCCGGGGTGTCGCCGGGCAGGCGTACCACGCCGAGGGCGCTGGCGAAGACCTCGCCGCTGAGCAGCACGTCGTCGTGGTCGGCGATGTCCGGCACCAGCAGCCGGCAGCCGTCGCCGTAGCTCTCGGCCTCCGGGTGGGCCGCGCGGACCGCGGCCAGCCGCCGGTCGGCGCCGGGGTAGTAGTCGCTGCGGGCCGGCAGGGTGCGCAGCACCTTGCGGATCTCGTCGAGCAGCCGCTCGGTGCCGTCCCAGGCGCGGGGCAGCACCAGCACCTGGCTGGCGATGCAGTTGTGGCCGGAGTTGTTCATCTTGCTGGTGACGATGTGCTCGGCCTGGAAGCGGAAGTCCGCTGCGCTCCACTGCCCCGGCACCACGATGCACGGGCTGACTCCGCCCAGCTCGCTGGTGAAGGGCTTGTCGACCAGCGGCCGGTCGTCGCGGCGGCGCTGCTCGGCCTGGTCGTCGGTGCCCCACATGATGGCGTCGTGGGTGCGGTCGCTGCCGGTGACGTGGATGGAGTCCACGCCGTCGTGGTGGGTGAGGTAGGCGCCCTCGGTGGGGCCGCCGTCGACGAACCGCAGCCAGCCGCGCTGGGTGAACTCGGCGAAGATCCGCTCGAAGTGGGGCCGCAGATAGGCGTTGACCGGGTTCATCTTGGCGACGACGACCTGACCCTCGGCGTACAGCTTGTGCAGGACGTCGACGGCGGTCAGGGCGGCGACGTTGCCCGCGCCGAGCACCAGTGCCACCCCGGCCGGCTCCGGACGGCCGCGGTGCACTCCGGCCGCCCGGTCGCGTACCTGCTCGGCGGTGGTGCCCGCCCCCATCCGGACCCGGGCCGAGTAGCCACTGAGCAGCAGCCGGTCCCAGCCGGTGGCGGGGAAGACGTCCACCCAGGTACGGCCGCCGTGTGCGTGGACCGCCCGTGCGGGCAGCGGGTCCCGGCCGGCGGCGATCCGCCGCAGTACCTGGAGGCGGGCGCTGACGTTCTGGGCCAGCGCCCACGGGCCGCCCGCCCAGTCCTCCGCGGCCCAGGGGGAGTCGGGGCCGTACCCCTTGGCGCGGGCGCCGGCCGCGGCCAGCTCGGGCGCGCCGTCACGGATCCGCGGCATCAGCCGCTCCAGCAGGCCGATCCGCTCGGCGAGCGGGGCCGCGGCCCAGGACGCGGCGTTCTCCCGCAGTTCGTGCAGGGCGCGGTCGAGAGCGGCGATGTCGAGGGCGGTGCTGTTCACGTCACTCCTTGGGTGGCGGACAGAGGGAACGGAGTGCGTCAGGCAGCCAGGCGGCGTGCGTCGCGGGCCGGGTCGATCAGGGTGACGGCAGCGGTACCGCCGATCAGCAGGAGCGCGCTCACGAGCAGGACGGCCTGCCGGTAGCCGGCCGTGCCCTGGGTGTCGACGAGGTGGCCGGTCAGGGCGGGGGCGACCAGGCCGGCAGTCGTGACCACGGCGGTCATCAGGCCCAGGGCGCCCCCTCGGCGCCGGCCGGGGACGAGTTCGGCGACCGAGGTCACCGCCACGCTCACCATGAGCCCGGGCAGGCCGAACCCGACGATGAGGAGCACGACGGCGATTGCTCCGCCCGTCAGTTGCGACAGGCCGAGACAGCACAGGGCACAGGCGATCAGCGTGATGCCGCCGACGCGGGCGCGGGCCCAGCGGCTGCTCACTCCTCGGCGCAGCAGCCATCCGGTCAGTCCGGCCTGCCCCAGCATGGCGACGCCGTTGACGGCCCAGAGCCCAGCGACCAGGTTCCCCGCGGTGGTGTCCGAGCAGCCCAGTCCGTCGCGCAGGTAGGAGGGCACCCACACCAGCGCCAGCGCGGTCAGCCAGTAGGTGCTGAAGAAGGCGACCGTGCTGCCGATCCAGCTGCCCGTGCGCAGGATGCGCAGGTAGGGGGCATCGGCGGGGCTCGTGTCGTCGGCCTCGGTACCGGCATGCGCGGGGGTCTCGGCCGCGTGGCTGCCGTCCCGTCCGAGGGTGGCCCAGACCGCGGCCCAGACCACGCCCACGGCCGCGACCACGCCGAAGGCGGAACGCCAGCCGTGGTGGTGGATCACCCAGGTCAGCCCGGGGGCCGCCACGACGACGCCCAGGGTGGTACCGACGGTGATCAGGGAGCCGGGCAGGTTGCGCTTGCGGTCGGGGAACCAGGACAGGGCGCTGTGCTGGGCGACGGGGAAGGCCGGCCCCTCCGTGGCCCCGAGGAGGATCCGGGAGGCGACCAGCACGGCCACCCCGCCGCCGAGTGCCATGGGTATCTGGGCGACCGACCACAGCAGCGCCATCCCGAGCAGCAGCCACCGCGGCCGTACCCGGTCCGCCAGCAGCCCGACCGCGGCACCGCAGACGGAGAACAGCAGGAAGAACGCGCTGTTGGCCAGTCCGAAGGACGTCGCCGACAGGTGGAGGTCACGGCGGATCGAGTCGGCCGCCAGTCCCATGACGGACTTGTCGGCGAAATTGACCATCATGAAGACCACGAGCAACCCGGTGACGATCCACGCCCGTCGCCTGGAGTGGGGTGCCTGCGGGGAGAGGTCGGCGGTTCTGACGGGGACGACGTCGTTGTCGGTCACGATGGCTCCGGGAGGTTGGCTGTTGCGGACAGGTGTGGGACGGGGCTCGGGCGAGCGGGCCACCGGTCGGGGACTACTGCACGGACACCATGGACTGGGTCTCACCCGCCGGGTCCTCGCAGAGGTCGTCACCGATCTCCCGGACGACCTTCTCGATCCGCCCGCTGAACCGGCCGCTGAACCGGCCGCCCGGAATGCCGTAGTCGGTCACGGGTACGCCGTTGGCCTCGCCGACATCCCGCCGGTCGGTGGCATGGTGGACGAACGGAATGGTGTGGTTCAGCCGCACCGACCCGGCCGGCCTGCCGTCGACGCCACGCCGACCAGCCCGTCGTGGTGGATGCCGGCCACCGGCATCCCGCCGGGGTTACCGGACGGGGACGAGGCTCCGTAGCCCTTCCCGTCGATGAGGATCATGAGGACGTTGGGTGCGCCCTTCGGCGGTCTCATCCTGCCGGCGGGCCCGGGCATCTCGGCATCGCGCACGTCCATCGGCCGCCTCGGCTCGTGGATCGGGAGTGTCGCACGGTAGGCCGGGTTCGCCACGGGATGCTTCCTTGTCCGAGTGCTGGGCGGTACGGATCACAAGCGGGCGCGGCGGTGTCGGCATGTGCCCCGCGTTGGACGCCTGCCATCACCATCGCGAAGAACCCCGCGGTGGGTCTTGCCTCCGGGTGCCGACAATTTGGCTTCGCGCGACACCGGCTGCACCGTGTGGGGCAGGCGGAAGGCATCGCACGGCCCGATGTGCGACGGCACGGTCCGCCGCCCCGGCGTTGTGCGCCTGCACAGTGCCGCTCCCAGGCCGGCTGCTTAGACTTTCCGAAATGCCCTGGCGACGGCACCGCGCAGCCGATACGGAGCCGAGAGTTCGGTACCGGTGGAGCGCAGTGGCCCGATGAGGAGGTACGGTCGCCGATGAGCCGAGAAGCAGCGGTCGCGCAGGGCCTCAGGCCGGGCCGCTCCACCGGCGGGCATCGCGAGAGCCGGACCTGCCGGCCGGACCGCCCGCACGCTGCCGCAGGACACGCACTGGTCCGTGGGTCCGCGCTGAGCGGATTCCGTGAGCTGGTCACGGAGTTGGGTGGCGCGCCGGACGACCTGCTCCACCGCGCCGGGATCGCGCCCGCGACGGCGGGCCGGTACGAGGAGTACCTGCCCTTCCGGCGCGTCATGGAGTTGCTGGAGGCCGCCGCCGAGAGCACCGGCACACCGGATCTGGGGCGCAGGCTGGGCCTGCGGCAGAAAGCGGACGTCCTCGGACCCCTGGTACCCGCCGCGCGCACCGCCCGTACCCTCGCGGAGGCGGTCGAGGTCTTCAGCCGCTACCTCGGAACCTACTCCACGGCCTGCTCGCTCTGGCTGGTCTCCGGGCCCGGCGACGGTCTGGCCTTCGTGGAGTTCCGCAGCGCCCTCGGCGGGCGGTGGCCCTATCCCCAGGGAGTCGAGGCGTTCCTGGCACGTGCGCTGACGGTGCTTCAGTTGCTGGCCGGTTCATCCTTCCGTCCTGTCGACATCCACGTTCCGCACCGCGCGCTGACGCCTCAGGCGGACTACGAGAGCGACTACTGCACCGCGGTGCGCTTCTCCCAGCCCCGGCCGGGATTCACCCTCAGCGCCGCAGACCTGGGCCGCCCCCTGGAGCACGACCCGGTCGCCCACCGCGTGCTCGTGGAGCATCTCGCCGGCACCGCCCCGCGGGACCGCGCCTGCCTCGTACGCCCGGTCGCCGAGCTCGCGGAGCAGTTGCTGCCCAAGGGAGTACCCACCGTCGAGGACATCGCCGCCCGCCTGGGGCTGCATCCGCGCACCCTGCAACGGCGCCTCGCAGCGGAGGGGTTGTCCGTCACGGACCTGGTCGACGTGGTGCGTCGGGACACCGCCGAGCGGCTGCTCGTGGAGACGGACATGGCATTGGGCCGGATCGCCCGCCGGCTGGGCTACGCCGAGCAGAGCGCCCTGTCCCGTGCCTGCCGGCGCTGGTTCGGCGTGACGCCGTCTGCCATACGGCGTACGGCGCGGCAGAGCGGGGCACCCGAGGCGGCGGCAGCGTACGCCTGATGTGGCGTGGACGCGCCGGCACAACGGCGGTCGCCGTCCGCCCGGAGCAGTTGGATGCCCCGCCCGGACGGGGCCTTGCCGACGGCCGGCGCGGTGCGGGCGCTGCGAAACGCGAGGGTGTCGTACCACTGCCGACGGGGCGCTCACCGCGGCAGCGCCCGGCTGCCGAGGCGGTGCAGGAGTTCCAGGGCGAGGGACACGGCCAGGCGGCGCTCGGTGACCCGGTATCCCAGCAGCGTTTCGGCGCGGGCGACCCGGTGCAGCACGGTGTTGCGATGGGTGTGCAGTCGCTCGGCGGTCCGCGGGGCGTTTCCGCCTTCGTCGAGGTAGACCCGCAAGGTGGCCCGCAGGGTGAGGTGCCCCGGGTCGACGCCGCACAAAGGCCCCAGGGTGGAGGTGATGAACTCCGTCATGCGCTCCTCGTTCTGGCTGACGAGGGCGACGGCTTCGATCTCGTGGTAGGCGGTGAGCTGGTCTCCGTCGGGTGTGCCTGCGAGGAGCCGCTGGGCGGCGAGCGCCGCGACGTGGCTGCGCCTGAACCCGGTGATGCCGTCGCGGAGCGGTCCGAGGACCACGCGAACCCTGGGAGCCGCGTGGGCCATGGCGTCGCGGAGTTCCCGCCAGTCCGGTTCGTGGCGGACGGGAAGCCAGGCCCACAGCGTGCGCGTGCCGGCAGGCAGGGTGAGGGGCGGCCGTGAGCAGGCCGTCGTGGAGAGGGCTCCGGCAGCTTGCTCGAGCATCCCGTGGACCTCGCCCGGCGGATCGGACCACAGCACCGCGGCGACGTGCCTTCCGGTGAGGTCGTAGTTGAGCTGTCGGCCCGCTCGTTCGGCGCTGATGGGGGCTCCGTCGAGGAGCAGCCGGATCGTCTCGGCTCTCCGGGCCAGTGCCCCGGAGAGCAGGTCCTGGCGTTCCTGCTGCATGCGCGAGATGACGGTGTCCAGCACACGGTCGACGTATTCGTACATCAGGGCCGAGGACACCTGGAGCACCTCGACCAGGTCGCCGCGGGACGGGATGGTCGCGGCTGCGAGGTCCATCCAGCGCCGCCATGCCACGTTCTGGCCCCTGCGATAGGACTGCACGAGGGCGTCGAGTTCGGCGCCACGGCGCACCAGCGTCCGGGCCAGGTCGAGGGTCTCCAAAGGTGCGTCCCGGGAGACCGGCTCGCCGGGACGCAGTTGCATGGCGGTCAGCCAGCGCAGCACGTTCGCCCGGCTGCTGGCCCGGCTCTCCGCGGCCAGCGTCGGGTCCTCGGCCAAGACCGGGGCCACCTCGAAGATGGCCGCGTCAATGTCCAGGAGGAGGGCGTCGACCTCGTCGAGGAGCCGTCCGGCGACCAGTTTGATCAAGGACGCGGCGTCCGAGGCGGTCGACTCCATACCCTCACGCTACCCACGCTGGTGCAGCGGCACAACGGACACCGCTGGCGCTGGGCAGCCGCACATCCTTCCGGCCTGCCGTTCCGGCTTACCGTATGGCCACACCTGTCGCGGGAGGCGCACAGCGGTCGACAGTGACGACCGCTCGCGGACGAATCCCGTGGGGCGGACTCCCGAAGTGGCCCCGCTCTTCCCCGGACGGTGGCCGCCCGCGTCTCGCCCCTCGGAGGCTGACCATGACAACTCCCGCCGCCCCCCGTGACCACGGCCGGCCGCCGGAGGAGAACGAGCTCGACTACGACGTCGTCGTGGTCGGCTCCGGCTTCGGCGGTTCGGTGGCCGCGCTGCGCCTGACCGAGAAGGGCTACCGCGTCGCCGTCCTGGAGGCCGGCCGCCGCTTCACCGCCGCCGACCTGCCGAAGAACTCGTGGGACCTGCGCAACTACCTGTGGGCCCCCGCTCTGCGCCTCTACGGCATCCAGCGGATCCACCTGCTGCGCAACGTGCTCGTCCTGGCCGGCGCGGGCGTCGGCGGCGGCTCCCTCAACTACGCCAACACCCTGTACGTGCCACCGAAGGCGTTCTTCAGCGATCCCCAATGGGGGCACATCACCGACTGGCAGGAGGAGCTGGCGCCCTTCTACGACCAGGCGCAGCGCATGCTCGGGGTGCGTCTCAACCCCACGCTCACCCCTTCCGACGTCCACCTGAAGGCGGTCGCCGAGAAAATGGGCGTGGGGTCCAGCTTCCATCTGGCGCCGGTCGGCGTGTTCTTCGGGGACGGCGAGGACGCGGACTGCAGTCGCCGGGTGCAGCCGGGAGAGGAGGTCGACGACCCGTACTTCGGCGGCGCAGGACCTGCTCGCCGGGCCTGCACCGAGTGCGGTGAGTGCATGACCGGCTGCCGCCATGGCGCCAAGAACATGCTCACCGAGAACTACCTGCACCTCGCCGAGCGCGGCGGCGCCGAGATCCACCCGCTCACCACCGTCACCCGGATCCGGGAGGAGGGCGACGGCTACGTCATCGACACCCGGCGCACCGACTCTCGCAGGCGCGCGCAGCGCAGCTTCACCGCCCGCCGCGTCGTGGTCGCCGCAGGCACGTACGGCACCCAGACCCTGCTGCACACCCTCAAGGCACGCCGCGACCTTCCGCACATCTCCGACCGGCTGGGTCACCTCAGCCGGACCAACTCCGAGGCCATCGTCACCGCGCAGACCACCGACCGGCACTACGGACGCCGTGCCGACTTCACCAAGGGCGTGGCGATCACCTCCTCCATGCACCCGGACGAGAGCACCCACATCGAGCCGGTCCGCTACGGCAAGGGCTCCAACTCCATGGGTCTGCTGGCCGTACTCCAGGCCCCGGGTGGCGGCCGCGGCCCGCGATGGCTGAGCTTCCTCGCCACCTCCGTCCGGCACCCGGTCCTCTTCGCCCGCTCGCTGAGCAAACGCCGCTGGTCGGAGCGCGCCATCATCGGCCTGGTGATGCAGTCCCTGGACAACTCCCTGACCACGCACCTGAAACCGACGGGCGTCGGCAAGGGCCTGCTCACCGCCCGCCAGGGCCACGGCTCGCCCAACCCCAAGCAGATCAAGGCCGCCACCGAGAGCGCCGCCGCGCTCGCCGCCGAGATCAACGGCTTCGCCGGCTCCAACGTCGGCGAACTGATGGGCACCCCGCTCACCGCC
>NZ_JBHYKH010000110.1:0-20910 GCF_042741275.1 Streptomyces sp. NPDC058964 | reverse complement strand
GCTCAGCTCTGTTCGGCCCACCACTCCTTGAGCGCATCCACCGCGGCGTCGTGCTCCATCGGCCCGTTCTCCAGGCGCAGCTCCAGCATGTGCTTGTAGGCGCGACCGATGACCGGGCCAGGACCGACACCCAGGAGCTCCATGATCTGGTTGCCGTCGAGGTCCGGGCGGATCGCGTCGAGCTGCTCCTGTTCCTGGAGCTGGGCGATGCGCTCCTCCAGGCCGTCGTAGGCCCGGGAGAGGGCGGTGGCCCTGCGCTTGTTCCGGGTGGTGCAGTCGGAGCGGGTCAGCTTGTGGAGGCGGTCGAGGAGGGGCCCCGCGTCACGGACATAACGACGGACCGCGGAGTCCGTCCATTCGCCGGTGCCGTAACCGTGGAAACGCAGGTGGAGTTCGACCAGACGCGAGACGTCCTTCACCAGCTCGTTGGAGTACTTCAGGGCCGTCATGCGCTTCTTGGTCATCTTCGCGCCGACCACCTCGTGGTGATGGAACGAGACCCTGCCGTCCTTCTCGAAGCGCCGCGTACGCGGCTTGCCGATGTCGTGCAGCAGCGCCGCAAGGCGCAGCGTCAGGTCGGGGCCAGACTCTTCCAGGGCGATCGCCTGCTCCAGGACGATCAGCGTGTGCTCGTACACGTCCTTGTGTCGGTGGTGCTCGTCGCTCTCGAGACGGAGCGCAGGCAGTTCGGGCAGGACGTGGGCGGCCAGTCCGGTGTCGACCAGGAGCGTGAGCCCCTTGCGCGGGTTCGCGGACAGGATCAGCTTGTTCAGTTCGTCCCGGATCCGTTCCGCCGAGACGATCTCCAGGCGCCCGGACATGTCCTTCATCGCCGCGACGACCTCGGGGGCCACCTCGAAGTCGAGCTGGGCGGCGAAGCGTGCGGCCCGCATCATCCGCAGCGGGTCGTCCGAGAACGATTCCTCGGGAGTGCCCGGGGTGTGCAGCACCCGCGCCTCAAGGTCCACCAGCCCGCCGTGCGGGTCGATGAACGACTTCTCGGGGAGTGCCACGGCCATCGCGTTGACCGTGAAGTCACGCCGGACGAGGTCCTGCTCGATGGAGTCGCCGTACGAGACCTCGGGCTTGCGCGACGTGCGGTCGTACGCCTCCGACCGGTAGGTGGTCACCTCGATCTGGTAGCCGTCCTTCTGCGCCCCCACGGTGCCGAAGGCGATCCCGACCTCCCACACGGCGTCCGCCCACGGCCGGACGATCTTCAGTACGTCCTCGGGGCGGGCGTCGGTGGTGAAGTCCAGGTCGTTCCCCAGCCGGCCGAGCAGCGCGTCCCGGACCGAGCCACCGACCAGGGCGAGCGAGAACCCGGCCTCCTGGAAACGGCGGGCGAGATCGTCGGCGACGGGGGCCACCCGCAGCAGCTCGCTCACCGCGCGCTGCTGCACCTGGCTCAGGGCAGGAGGAGTGTCTTCGTTGGCGTTCGGCACAACAAAAGAGGGTACGTGGCGCGGACGGCCCGGAGCTCCCCCATTAAGTGCGCAAGAACACATCCCCCATACCGCCACAGGCTCTGCCTCGGCCGACGTAGTCCCACCTAAGACTTAATACTGGAAATACGGGACAGATCCCCCTGGCCTCCCGATCTTGCGGAGCAGACCGCGGCACTTCCCCTCAGCGCACATCGTTACCATGCCTGGACGCACATTCCGACGACCACTGACGACGACGAGGGACGGGCGAGCGCGTGGCCGAGGCGGCAGACTTCCTGGGGATGAGTCCCTCACCTGCCCGCCGGTGGCTGCGGCGCACCGGCGCACTGCTCGCCGGGGCGCCCTTGCTGGCCGGTCTGCTCCAGTTGCCCGCGGCGGCACCCGCGCAGGCGGCCTCCTCGGACGCGGTATCCGTCTCCCTGGACTCTCTCAGCCCCAGCGCTCCCACGGACGGGGACACGCTGACCGTCTCGGGCACGGTGACCAACAACGCCAAGCAGACGGTCACCGACGCCCACGTGGGGCTGCACGTGGGGCCCTCGCTGAGCACCCGCTCGGCCATCGACAGCGCCGCCCGGCACTCCGACGACCTTCAGCCGTCCATGGGCTCCGAGGTCGGCGACAAGTACGTCGAGAAGTTCGCCAAGCTCGCCCCGGGCGTCGCCCAGCACTTCAGCGTCTCCGTGCCGGTCGACAAGCTCGACCTCGGCCAGGACGGCGTCTACGAGCTCGGCGTGTCCCTCTCCGGCCAGACCTCGGCCCAGCCGTGGGAGCAGGTGCTGGGCATCCAGCGGACGTTCCTGCCGTGGCAGCCGGACGAGGCCGGCACCAGGACGAAGACGACGTATCTCTGGCCGCTGATCTCTACCGTTCACATGACCGCGAAGACGGGTGCCGGTGAGCAGCAGACGCCGGTCTTCCTCAACGACGACCTCGCCAAGGACCTCTCGCCGGGCGGGCGCCTGGCCCAGATGCTGGCCCTGGGCAAGGACCTCGACGTCACCTGGGTGATCGACCCGGACCTGCTGGCCTCCGTGGACGCGATGACGCGCAGCTACCGCCTGCAGGGCGACAACGGCACCACCACGGCCGGCACCCACCAGGCGGTCGCCAAGCAGTGGCTTGCCGACCTGCAGAAGGCCGTGGCGGACAAGGAGGTCGTCGCGCTGCCCTTCGCGGACCCGGACCTGGCCTCCCTCGCCCACAACGGCACCAGCGTCACCGGCTCGCTCAGCCACATCAAGGACGCCACGGACGTGGCCGGCACCACCGTGAAGACCGTGCTCCACGTCACACCGAGCACGGACTTCGCCTGGCCCGTCGACGGTGCCGTGGACCCGTCGATCATCAAGGTCGCCACCTCCGCGGGGGCGGACAAGGTGATCACCCGCAGTGACAGCCTCCAGGAGACCGGCGGCCTTACCTACACGCCCTCCGCGCCCCGCCCCATCGGCGGTGGCACGACGGCGGTGGTCGCGGACACCCGGTTGTCCACGGCCTTCGAGGGCGACCTGACGAAGGCGGACTCGGCCACGCTCGCCGTCCAGGAGTTCCTGGCCCAGAGCCTGGCGCTGAACATCCAGACGGACAAGCAGCGCAGCATCGTCGTCGCCCCGCAGCGCATGCCCTCGTCGAGCCAGGCCCAGGCCATGGCTCAGGCGATCACGGCCCTGCAGCAGGGGAACTGGGACCAGTCCCAGGAGCTCACCTCGGCGGCCAGGGCCAAGCCCGACCCGGACGCGACCACGAGGATCCCGTCGACGTCCGCATACCCCTCCTCGCTGCGCAAGCAGGAACTGCCCCGGTCCGCCTTCGAGCAGATCGCGCGGACGCAGGACAAGCTCGACAACTTCCAGGTGATCCTGACCGACGAGTCCCGGGTGGCGACCCCCTTTGGGCGGGCCATAAACCGTGGGATGTCCACGTCGTGGCGTGGCCGCGCCGGCGAGGCCGACGACTTCCGCCAGGGTGTGGAAGCCTGGCTCGACGAGCTCAGCCACCAGGTGAAGCTGATCGACAAGTCCGAGACGAAGCTCTCCGGCCGCAGCGCCACCATCCCGGTGACCGTGCAGAACAACCTGGTGCAGGGCGTCGACCACCTGGTCCTGCGGCTGACCTCAACGATGCCCACCCGTCTCAAGATCGGCGGCAAGGCCTACTCGGAGCAGCGCGTCGCGGTGAACGGCGGCCACAGCCAGTCCGTGAAGTTCACCACGTCGGCCAACGCCAACGGCCGCGTGACGGTGGTCGCCCGGCTGTACACAGAGGACGGCCGGCAGTACGGCGCCCCGGTCAGCTTCGACGTGAAGGTCACCGAGGTCACCCCCACGGTGATGCTGGTCATCGGCGGCGGTGTCCTGCTGCTCGTCCTCGCCGGATTCCGGATGTACACGCAGCGCAAGCGCGCGGCCGCCAAGGAGGCCGAGGACGACGGACCCGACGAGACCGACGAGGACTCCGACGGCCCGGAGAACCCGGAAGGCCCCGCGGACCGTCTTCAGGAGGAGTCCGGCGCCAGCTCCCGGGCAGACGACCCGGAGCAGCCGAGTGACCCGACACCGGACACCGCACCGGAAAGCGCCGACCCGTCCGGGACGGGTGAGAGAGTGGACCGTTGAGCGATGTCGTGGCCGGTGGGCCCGGGGACGATGAGGTGGGGTAACCATGAACGCGCCGTACGAGGGTGACCGTGGCCAGGCCGCGGCCGGCTCGGGCTACCCCGAGCCGCCGCCCGAGCCCGGCCAGGTGCCGCCGCAGCACGCGGCCGACATGTACCTCCAGGACGCCTACGACCAGGACCCCTACCGGGCGCAGGACCTCTCCGCCCAGGACCCGGTCGCCGAGGCGCTCTACGACCGTGCCTCGCACCCGCCGCCCCCGCCCGGCACCTACGAGCCGCAGCAGCCGCTGTACGGCCCGCCGGCCCAGTCGCCCTACGCCCCCGACCCGCACGTGTGGGCCCAGACCCCGGCACCGGAGCCGGAGAGTCCCACGCAGTACCTGCCGTACGGCGACGACCCCCGTACGACCCAGTTCGTGGGCGTGGACGACCTGGTCACGCATTCCGGCGAGGAGCACCACGAGCCGGACGCCTTCGCTCACCTCCTGCGGGACCAGCAGCAGGGCGGCGGGCGTCCGCCCATGGACTTTCCGGCCGTGCCGGGCCCGGCCGCGCAAGGCGTCGGCCACGGCCCCGTGGGGCAGTACCCGGTGAACCCGCAGCCCGTGGGCCCGCACTCTGTGGGCCCGCACCCCGCCCAGCCGCATGCCTCGGTCCCCTACGGCGCGGCGCCCCACCAGGCCGGTGCCCCTGCCCCCGCGCCCGCTCGGGCAGCGGCCGGCGACGCCGCGGCCGCTCCTGCCGCCCCCGCCGCGAAGAAGGGCGGACGTGCCTCGGGCCTGCTGAAGTCCAGCGCCGTGATGGCGGCGGGCACGATGGTCTCCCGCCTCACCGGCTTCATCCGCTCCGCCCTGATCGTTTCCGCGCTGGGCACGGCACTGCTCGGCGACACCTTCCAGGTGGCGTACCAGCTGCCGACGATGATCTACATCCTCACCGTCGGCGGCGGCCTCAACTCGGTCTTCGTGCCCCAGCTCGTCCGTGCCATGAAGGAGGACGACGACGGGGGCGAGGCCTTCGCCAACCGGCTGCTCACTCTGGTCATGGTGGCCCTGGGCGCGCTGACCGCCCTGACCATGCTCGGGGCGCCGCTGCTGGTGCGGTTCCTGTCCAACCCGGTCGCCAACCACCACGACGCCTACAACGTGGCCATCACCTTCACCCGGTACTTCCTGCCCTCCATCTTCTTCATGGGCATCCACGTGGTGATGGGTCAGATCCTCAACGCCCGCGGCAAGTTCGGCGCGATGATGTGGACCCCGGTCCTGAACAACATCGTCATCATCGTGACGCTGGGCATGTTCCTGTGGGTCTACGGCACTGCCGCGGACTCCCACATGAGCGTCACGAACATCCCGCCGGAGGGCCAGCGGCTGCTCGGCGTCGGTGTGTTGCTCGGACTCGTCGTCCAGGCACTCGCGATGATCCCGTACCTGCGCGAGACCGGGTTCAGGCTGCGGCTGCGCTTCGACTGGAAGGGCCACGGCCTCGGCAAGGCGGCGATGCTCGCCAAGTGGACGATCCTGTTCGTCCTCGCCAACCAGGCCGGCGCCGTCGTGGTCACCCAGCTCGCCACCGCCGCGGTGACGGACACGAATCTCCCCGGCACCGGCTTCAGCGCCTACGCCAACGCCCAGCTGATCTGGGGCCTGCCGCAGGCCATCATCACGGTCTCCCTGATGGCGGCCCTGCTTCCGCGTATCTCGCGCTCGGCCGCCGAGGACGACGCGGGCGCCGTGCGCGACGACATCTCGCAGGGACTGCGGACGACCGCCGTGGCGATCGTGCCCATCGCGTTCGGCTTCCTGTCCCTCGGCATCCCGATGTGCACGCTGATCTTCGGTTCCTCGGGCACCTCGGCCGCCACGAACATGGGCTACATGCTGATGGCCTTCGGCCTCGGTCTGATCCCGTACTCCGTGCAGTACGTCGTCCTGCGCGCCTTCTACGCTTACGAGGACACCCGGACGCCCTTCTACAACACCGTGATCGTGGCCGCCGTCAACGCGGGCGTCTCCGGCCTCTGCTACATGCTGCTTCCGGCCCGCTGGGCCGTGGTCGGCATGGCCGCCGCGTACGGTATCGCCTACGCGATCGGCGTCGGCGTCGCCTGGCGCCGTCTGCGCAAGAAGCTCGGCGGCGACCTGGACGGCGCCCGCGTCACCCGCACCTACGCGCGCCTGTGCATCGCCTCGGTGCCGGCGGCCCTGCTGAGCGGCGCGGCCTGCTACGGCATCGGAAACACCCTGGGTCAGGGCGTCGTCGGCTCCTTCGCCGCGCTGCTGGCCGGTGGTGCGGTCCTGCTCGGCGTCTTCTTCGTCGCGGCCCGCCGCATGCGCATCGAAGAGCTCAACTCGCTCGTGGGTATGGTGCGCGGGCGACTGGGGCGCTGAAGAGGGGGTACGCGCACAACCATCGTCCGCCGCCGTGTGTCGTGCATAGCGGCGGACTGTGGGCACAATTGGTTTCGGCGTCGGACAGCGTGCAACGGATGGGGAGGCAGGGACGACGGTGGCGGAACGGAGTACGGCTGCCGTCGACGTGGCAGACAACAGCGGTGACGAGCCGCTGACCGCCAAGGCGGACCAGTCCACGGCCGACGGGGTGGCCCAGAACCCGGAGCGGGACACGGACATTAACGAGGCACAGGGGAGCGGCGGGACCAGTGGTCCCGGGAAGGCCTCACCTCCCGAACTGCACAGCGGTCACAAACTCGCCAGGCGCTACCGCCTGGAGGAGTGCGTCACCCGTCTGGACGGATTCAGCAGTTGGCGAGCGGTCGACGAGAAACTCCGTCGCGCCGTCGGCGTCCACATCCTCCCCGCGGACCATGTACGAGCCCGTTCGGTGCTGGCCGCGGCCCGCTCGTCCGCGCTGCTCGGCGATCCCCGCTTCGTCCAAGTCCTCGATGCCGTGGACGAGAACGACCTCGTCTACGTCGTGCACGAGTGGCTGCCCGACGCCACGGAGCTGAGCACCCTGCTCTCCTCCGGGCCGTTGGAGCCGCACGACGCCTACCAGATGGTCAGCCAGGTGGCCTCCGCCATGGCCGCCGCCCACCGTGAGGGTCTCGCGCATCTGCGCCTCAACCCGAACGCCGTGCTGCGCGCCTCGACCGGTCAGTGGCGCATCCGGGGGCTCGCCGTGAACGCCGCGCTGCGCGGCATCAGCTCCGACACCCCGCAGCGCACGGACACCGAGGCGATCGGTGCCCTGCTCTACGCGGCGCTGACCCAGCGTTGGCCCTACGAGAGCGACGCGTACGGTCTGTCCGGGCTGCCCAAGGACGTCGGCCTCATCGCGCCCGACCAGGTGCGTGCCGGTGTCCACCGGGGCCTGTCCGAGCTCGCGATGCGCGCGCTCGCCAACGACGGTGCCACCGCCTCCCGGCACGAGTCCCCGTGCACCACGCCGGAGGAGCTGGTGAAGGCGATCGGCGAGATGCCCCGCATCCGCCCGCCGGAGCCCGCGTTCACGGCTCCGCCCGAGTACCAGCGCACGACGTACCAGCAGGGCACCTACGGCCGCCCCGCACCGCACCCCGGCGTCACCCAGCCGATCGCGCCGCCCCCGCCTCCGCTGCAGAGCCGTACCGGCAAGGCGTTGAAGTGGGCGGTCTCCGCCCTCCTCATCGCCGCCCTGGGCCTGGGCAGCTGGCAGCTCGCGGACGCCCTCATGGACCAGGACGGCAAGTCCGACGACACCCCGCACACCCAGACGACGGGCGACGGTGACAAGGGCAAGACCCCCACCAAGCCCGCCGGCCCGATAAGGATCCAGAACAGCCAGGAGTTCGTCGCCGACGGCGGCCCCCAGCACCCCAACGACGTCACCAAGACCTACGACGGCAGCACCTCGACCTACTGGAGGACCAAGACCTTCACCGCCGGTCCCGAGATCGCGCCGTACAAGCCGGGCGTCGGCATCGTCTACGACCTCGGCTCCGTGAAGGAACTCCGCACGGCCGGCATCGGGCTTCGCTACGCTGGCGATCACACAACGGTCGAGCTGTACGCGGCCGACTCCCTGACGCCGTCGTCACTGGAGTCGATGCACCGGATCGGCAAGATCACGACGACGGGCAACACCGCTACGGTGAAAGTCAACAAGTCGGTGAAGACGCAGTATGTCCTCGTCTGGCTGACCGCCGTGCCGAACTCGGGGCCGGACCCCGAGGCGTACGCCGGTACCGGCTACAAGCAGGCCATCACGGAAGTGAAGTTCACGGGCTGACGTCTCACCGGAGGCGGAGGGGGCAGATGGCGGAAGGCGCCGGATACGACGGAGTGAGCGACCAGGACCTGCTCGCCCGCCATGTGGAAGGCGACCCCGATGCCTTCGGTGAGATCGTTCGGCGGCACCGGGACCGGCTCTGGGCCGTGGCGGTGCGCACGCTGGGGGACCGCGAGGAGGCCGCTGACGCGGTCCAGGACGCCTTGGTGTCCGCCTACCGGGCCGCGCATACCTTCCGGGGCCAGTCGGCCGTCACAACGTGGCTGCACCGAATCACGGTGAACGCCTGCCTCGACCGTGCCCGCAAGGCGGCCTCCCGCAAGACCGCTCCGGTCGACGACACCGAGCGCCTGGAGCAGCTGCTGGAGCCGCACGAGTCCGCCTCTGCCCCGGCCGAGCGGAACGACCTGCACCGTCAGCTCCTCGAAGCCCTCGGCACGCTTCCCCACGACCAGCGGGCGGCCCTCGTCCTGGTGGACATGCAGGGCTACCCCGTCGCGGAGGCGGCCAACATCCTCGACGTCCCGACCGGAACCGTGAAAAGCCGATGCGCTCGGGGCAGAGCCAAGCTGCTGCCCCTGCTCGCCCACCTCCGGCCGGAAAACGCCGGTGCCGGGCCAGAACCGGTCTCTGAACGGAACCAGGTGCCGGGGACATCCGTCCCACCCGCAGCAGGGCCTCAGGACGGAGGTCCACACACAACAGGGCCGAGCGATTCAACTGCTCTGAAGGGCGGAGGTGGGCGAGCGTGACTTCCACGACGGACGCGACCGGGCACCCGGACGTCGCCGAGATCTCCGACCTCACCGAAGGCCTGCTCCCGCCCTCCCGGACCGCGGACGTAAGACGGCATCTGGACGAGTGTGAGCTCTGCTCGGACGTCCACGCCTCACTGAAGGAGATCCGCGGCCTGCTGGGCACGATGCCGGGCCCGGTGCACATGCCCGCCGACGTCGCCGGTCGTATCGATGCCGCCCTTGCGGCCGAAGCCCTGCTGAATGCCACCACGTCCGAGTCCGTGGACACGCCGGTCCTGGTCTCCGCGTCCCCGGAGTTGTCCCAGCAGGACACCGAGACGCATGTTTCACGTGAAACATCGACCCCGGTGCATCGGCCCGGCGGCCGCTCGCACGCGGCGACCGGCCCGGGGCGCAAGGATCGACTGCGGGGCCGGCGCCGCCGGAAGGTGGTCCTGGGGGCCGTCTTCACCGCGGCCGTGCTGGGAGCCGGGTCGCTGTTCCTGCAGTCGCTCGGGAACGACAAGTCCGCCACCACGGCTCAGGGCACCTTCTCCGGCAGCAGCATCAAGAATCAGGTGACCGACCTGCTCGCCACGAAAAGGGGCATGCCGAAGGGGTCCGGCACCAAGAAGCCGCGACTGGGCATCGAGTCCCAGACGGACACGCCTGGAGCAACCGCGAGCGCGAACACGCTCATCCAGACCGGGGCCCCGGTGCCGGACTGCATCCGGCAGGGGATCAACAGTGAGGGCGACGTCCTGGGCGTCAAGACAGGGACGTATGGCGGGAAGAACGCCTATCTGGTCGTCATGCCCGTCGTCGGCGACAACACGAGGGTGACGGCGTACGTCGTCGATGCCGCCTGCGTGGGCCGGCAGAACAGTGGCCCGGGCAAGGTCCTCCTGAAGCAGTCTTTCGCGCGTCTCTGAGCAAGCGTTCATCGTCTCGGCCCAGTGCGGTGATTCCCTACCGTGTGGCATCCCGTGTGCCCGGACACAGCGGGAATGCGGGACCCGTAGGATCCGTTGGGTGGGGTGAGAGCTCCGAGAGGGGCTCCCACCGGTCGAATGACGCAGACCAGAGACGAGGAAACCAGCCGTGAGCGACGTCCGTAACGTGATCATCATCGGCTCCGGGCCCGCCGGGTACACGGCGGCGCTCTACACCGCGCGCGCGTCGCTGAAGCCCCTGGTGTTCGAGGGCGCTGTCACCGCGGGCGGTGCGCTGATGAACACCACCGAGGTGGAGAACTTCCCCGGCTTCCGCGACGGGATCATGGGCCCCGACCTCATGGACAACATGCGCGCCCAAGCCGAGCGTTTCGGCGCCGAGCTGGTCCCGGACGATGTCGTCTCCGTCGACCTGACCGGTGAGATCAAGACCGTCACGGACACCGCGGGCACGGTGCACAAGGCGAAGGCCGTCATCGTCACCACCGGCTCGCAGCACCGCAAGCTCGGCCTGCCCAACGAGGACGCTCTCTCCGGCCGAGGTGTCTCCTGGTGCGCCACCTGTGACGGGTTCTTCTTCAAGGACCAGGACATCGCCGTGATCGGTGGCGGTGACACCGCGATGGAGGAGGCCACCTTCCTCTCCCGGTTCGCCAAGTCCGTGACGATCGTCCACCGCCGGGACACGCTGCGCGCCTCCAAGGCGATGCAGGACCGCGCCTTCGCCGACCCGAAGATCAAGTTCGTCTGGGACAGCGAGATCGCCGAGGTTCAGGGCGAGCAGAAGCTCTCCGGCCTGAAGCTGCGCAACGTCAAGACCGGTGAGCTCTCCGACCTGCCGGTGACGGGCCTGTTCATCGCGATCGGCCACGACCCGCGCACGGAGCTGTTCAAGGGCCAGCTCGACCTGGACGAGGAGGGCTATCTGAAGGTCGCCGCGCCCTCCACCCGTACCAACCTCACCGGCGTCTTCGGCGCCGGTGACGTGGTCGACCACACCTACCGGCAGGCGATCACCGCGGCCGGCACCGGCTGCTCCGCCGCTCTCGACGCCGAGCGTTTCCTCTCCGCCCTCGCGGACGAGGAGAAGGCCGAGCCCGAGAAGACCTCTGTCTGATCCCCTTTCCCGCCCCACCGCACGATCAAGTTAAGGAGCCCTCCGTGGCCGGCACCCTGAAGAACGTGACCGACGCCTCCTTCGAGCAGGACGTCCTCAAGAGCGACAAGCCCGTCCTGGTGGACTTCTGGGCCGCCTGGTGCGGTCCGTGCCGTCAGATCGCGCCGTCCCTCGAGGCGATCGCCGCCGAGTACGGCGACAAGATCGAGGTTGTCAAGCTCAACATCGACGAGAACCCGGACACGGCCGCCAAGTACAGCGTCATGTCCATCCCGACCCTGAACGTCTACCAGAACGGCGAGGTCGCCAAGACGATCGTCGGTGCCAAGCCGAAGGCCGCGATCGTCCGCGACCTTGAGGACTTCATCGCCGAGTAATCGGTGAGGCCGTCGAGGCGACGGCGCATGTTTCACGTGAAACACGAATGGGCCAACCCGCAAGGGCTGGCCCATTCGGTGTTCCGGGGCTCTCAGAGCGGCCGCAGCGCCGGTTCCTTCTGCACGGCTCCCAGCAGCCGGTCGATGGCCAGCTCCACGTCTTCCTTCCAGGAGAGCGTCGACCTCAGTTCCAGCCGCATCCGCGGATGCGTCGGATGCTGCCGAACCGTCTTGAAGCCCACGGCCAGGAGATGGTCGGCGGGCAGGAGACAGGCAGGCTCCTTCCAGCGGGCGTCACCGAACGCCTCTATGGCCCTGAAGCCGCGCCGGAGCAGATCCTTGGCGACCGTCTGGACCATCACACGGCCGAGCCCCTGCCCCTGGTAGCCGGGGAGGATGAAGCCGGTCATCAGTTGCACGGCGTCCGGTGAGACCGGGCTCGTGGGGAATGCCGTCGACCGGGGAACATAGGCCGGAGGCGCATAGAGCACGAAGCCCACCGGGACGTCGTCGACATAGACCACCCGGCCGCAGGATCCCCAGTCCAGCAGGACGGCAGAGATCCAGGATTCCTTCTCCAGTGCGGGAGTGCCCGCTCTTACCGCGGCCTCGCCGCTGACGGGGTCCAGCTCCCAGAAGACACACGAGCGACAGCGCTTGGGAAGGTCCTGAAGGTTGTCCAGCGTGAGCGGTACGAGCCGGCGCCCCATGAAGGCTGTTCCTCGCTTCCTTCGCCCGCGGCATCGCGAGCGGCTGTCAGAGCGCTGCGTTCCCTGAGCAGACTGCCGACGAAACCGCCGACCGCGCCCAGGCTCAGGCCTGCGCTCACCAGACCGGTACGGCTCATCGTTCGCATGGCCCCCGCCTCCCACTCAGAGGTCTCGCCAGGTGGATCAGAGGTACTGCCAGGTGGATGCGCCAAACCCGATCGCATCGTATCCACGATGTGATTCCACCGGTACCGCCTGCAAGCAAAGAGCGAACCGTGTTCCGGTACACATCGGACACGATCCGCTCAGCTGCCTGAAAGGCTGGGTCCCGACCGAGCGGGACCCGCCGTGGCTCAGTCCTCCGAGTCCTCGGACTGGCCGTCATGGAGACCCTTCGGCAGGACCGGTCCCTCGCCCGGAGCGAGCGTGCCGAGGATCCTCTCAAGGTCCTCCATGGAGGCGAACTCCACGGTGATCTTGCCCTTCTTCTGACCCAGGTCGACCTTCACCCGCGTCTCGAAGCGATCCGACAGACGGGTCGCGAGTTCATTCAGTGCCGGGGAGACCCGAGCACCGGCACGCGGTCCCTTGGAGCGCTGTGCCGTCTGAGGACGCGAGCCCATCAGGGTCACGATCTCCTCCACGGCTCGCACCGAGAGTCCCTCGGCCACGATCCGGTGGGCCAGCCGGTCCTGCTCCTCCGAGTCTTCAACGGAGAGCAGTGCGCGGGCGTGCCCGGCGGAGAGGACGCCTGCGGCGACCCGTCGCTGGACGGCAGGTGACAGCTTCAGCAGACGCAGCGTGTTGGAGACCTGGGGACGGGAGCGTCCGATGCGGTCCGCCAGCTGGTCGTGCGTGCAGTTGAAGTCCTTCAGCAGCTGGTCGTAGGCGGCGGCCTCTTCCAGCGGGTTCAGCTGGGCACGGTGCAGGTTCTCCAGGAGCGCGTCCAGGAGGAGCTTCTCGTCGTCCGTGGCTCGCACGATCGCCGGGATCGCTTCGAGGCCGGCCTCACGGCAGGCCCGCCAGCGCCGCTCACCCATGATGAGTTCATAGCGGGCGGGACCGAGCTGCCGTACGACGACGGGCTGGAGGAGACCGACCTCCTTGATGGAGGTGATCAGTTCCTGCAGCGCATCCTCGTCGAAGACCTCACGGGGCTGGCGCGGGTTCGGAGTGATGGAGTCGAGCGGGACCTCGGCGAAGTGGGCGCCCACGGGAGGAGCGGGCGTCTCCGCGAAGTCGTTGACCGACGGTTCCTCGGTTTCATGTGAAACAGCCGGCAGAGTGGCCACCTTCGCCGCGGCCACGCCACGGTCGGTCGCCAGCACCGGAGCCGCTGTGGGGGACGGAGAAGCCGCACCACCCACCGCGGCCGAGGCCGGGCTCTTCTCTGTCGGGGCAGCGGGGATCAGTGCGCCGAGACCACGACCCAGACCCCTCCGTCGCTCGCTCACTGCATCCCCTCCACCATGTTCGGGTTGTTCTGGGCGCCGATATGGGCCTGCGTCGGGTCATAGCTGATGCCGACTCCCTTCAGCGCGATCTCACGGGCCGCCTCAAGATAAGAGAGGGCACCACTCGATCCTGGATCGTAGGTCAGGACCGTCTGCCCGTAGCTCGGCGCCTCGGAGATACGGACCGACCGGGGAATGCTAGTCCGCAGCACCTCGTCACCAAAGTGGCTGCGCACCTCGTCCGCGACCTGCGAGGCGAGACGCGTCCGGCCGTCGTACATGGTGAGCAGGATGGTCGACACATGAAGGGCGGGGTTGAGGTGTCCCCGCACCAGATCGACATTGCGCAGCAGCTGGCCGAGGCCCTCCAGCGCGTAGTACTCGCACTGGATCGGGATCAGGACCTCCTGTCCCGCGACCAGCGCGTTGACCGTCAGCAGGCCGAGCGAGGGCGGGCAGTCGATGAGGATGTAGTCCAGCGGCTGTTCGTACGCCTGGATCGCCCGCTGCAGCCTGCTCTCACGCGCCACCAGGGACACCAGCTCGATCTCCGCGCCGGCGAGATCGATCGTTGCGGGGGCACAGAAGAGACCCTCGACATCCGGGACCGGCTGGACGACCTCTGCCAGAGGCCTGCTCTCGACCAGCACGTCGTAGATGGACGGCACATCGGCGTGATGGTCGATCCCCAGAGCAGTGGACGCATTGCCCTGCGGGTCGAGGTCGATCACGAGGACACGGCCACCGTGCAGGGCCAGCGACGCGGCAAGGTTGACGGTCGTCGTCGTCTTGCCCACACCGCCCTTCTGGTTGGCCACCACCATCACCCTGGTCTGCTCGGGCCGTGGCAGGCCTTCACCGGCGCGGCCCATAGCCTCCACCGCCAGTTGGGCAGCACGACCGATGGGAGTGTCGTCCATCGGGGGCGGTGTTTCACGTGAAACATCGACCCCCATCGACTCGGTACGGGGACCGGGGACCGGATCGGTCATCGGTCCCGCGATGTTGGCGTCGGACCGCAAGGATTCACTCTCCTCGACTTCAGGCTCGCAATGAACAGAGCCTCCCATGCCTTCGGGGTCGCGAACCAGTGAGGCCTGTTCTTCTGTGGAGAAATCCACCTCTGTGGACAACTCTGCTGCCTCTCTGAGTGAACCAAGAGGCTTACGGTCGCGAGGTTCGGCCGCAGCGCGGCCGCGACTGATAATGCCGTGCAACAGTGAGCGACGTTTCACGTGAAACACGATGCACAGCGGCCGCGGCCGGACGTTCGCGACACTCCGACCCCCACAGCTTTGGCAGCTTGTGTGGAGTACGTCTCGTCCTCAGGACGGGTCAGCGCCGCCGGCGTACACGTCCCGCACGGGCAGCCTTCGCCCGCTTGGCCGCGAACCGCACTCCGCCGGGACTTTCCCCGACCTCGACACGCACGACCGTGGACAGCGGGTCGACGACGCCTTCACCCACTTGCAGGACGGATGTGCCCACCGCACCGAGCTTGCTCAGCGCGGTGGCCGCACTCTTGAGCTCCTCCTCGGCCGTGTCACCCTTGAGCGCGAGCATCTCCCCGTACGGCCGCAGCAGCGGAATGCCCCAGGCGGCCAGTCGGTCCAGCGGAGCCACCGCCCTCGCGGTCACCACATGCACCGGCGGTAGCTTGCCCATGACCTCCTCGGCCCGGCCACGGACGACCGTGACATGGTCAAGACCCAGAAGCTCGACGACCTCGGTCAGGAAGGTCGTGCGCCGCAGCAACGGCTCCAGCAGGGTGATCTTCAGGTCGTCCCGGACGAGCGCCAGGGGAATGCCCGGCAGGCCCGCGCCCGAGCCGACGTCGCACACCGTCACCCCCTCGGGGACGACTTCGGAGAGCACCGCACAGTTCAGAATGTGGCGCTCCCATAGACGGGGCACTTCCCGTGGACCGATCAGACCACGCTGCACGCCCGCCTCGGCGAGCAGTTCCGCGTAGCGGACCGCATCGGCGAAGCGATCACCAAACACTTCCCGCGCCTGTTCGGGCGCAGGGGGGAGCTCCGCTGACTCCGTCACGGGGACCGTCCTTCCCTACAGCGCCGACGCACCGAGCGTCGACCACCAGAACTACCAGGCTGACAAAGTTCGGCCCCGTCTGCGCAACAGACGGGGCCGGTGGAACGTAGACCGATCAGGCGGGCAGCACGACGACGAAACGCTGCGGCTCCTCGCCCTCCGACTCGCTGCGCAGCCCCGCGGCCTTGACCGCATCGTGCACGACCTTGCGCTCGAACGGGGTCATCGGCTTGAGCTTCACGGGCTCGCCGCTGCTCTTGACCTCGGCGGCGGCCTTGGCACCCAGCTCGGTGAGCTCGGCACGCTTCTTGGCGCGGTAGCCCGCGACGTCCAGCATCAGCCGGCTGCGGTCCCCGGTCTCCCGGTGCACAGCCAGCCGGGTCAGTTCCTGAAGCGCCTCCAGCACCTCGCCGTCACGGCCGACCAGCTTCTGCAGGTCGCGGCTGCCCGTGTCGCTGATGATCGACACGGAGGCGCGGTCGGCCTCGACGTCCATGTCGATGTCGCCGTCGAGGTCGGCGATGTCCAGCAGACCCTCGAGGTAGTCCGCCGCGATCTCGCCCTCCTGCTCCAGGCGGGTCAGGGTGTCTGCGCCCTCGGCAGCGGCGGAGGTGGTGCCTTCCGTCACGGGATGGACTCCTTCTTACTTCTTGGACGGGGACTTGGGCCGCTGCGGACCCTTGCGCTGACCGGACTGTGCCTTGCTGCGAGAGCCGGTGCCGGGCTGAGCGGTCTTCTTGGCGTCGGACTTGGCCCCGTTGGCGGCGGGCTTGGCGTCCTCCGGCTCGGACTTCTCCAGCGACGTGGACGGCGTCGGGTCTTCGGCCTGCTTCGGGCCACCGGACTGACGCTGCGACTTGGTCTGGCGCTTGGGCTGCTGACGCCGGGTGGCGGCCGCACCGTCCTCGGTCTGGGCGGCGGCCTGGGCCTCGCCCTTCACGACGGAGCCGTCGGCCTGGGCCACGAGGCCCGCCTTGCTCAGCGCGTTGATGAAACCGCGCTCGGCCTCGTTGCGGTCACGGCCCTTGGTGACGATCGCCTTGACGATCGTCTTCTCGCTGCGCTTGCGGGTCTTGCCGTGGTGCGTGACGTGCTTCGTCAGGCGCTCCAGGTACGCGGCCTGGGCCTTGGATCCCGGGGTCGGGTTGTTGTGGATGACGTACATCTGCTGGCCCATGGTCCACACGTTGGTGGTCAGCCAGTAGATGAGGACACCAACGGGGAAGCGGATACCGAAGAAGGCGAACATGATCGGGAAGACGTACATCAGCATCTTCTGCTGCTGCATGAACGGCGTCTTCACCGTCGTGTCGACGTTCTTGGTCATCAGCTGGCGCTGTGTGTAGAACTGCGACCCCGACATCAGCACGATCATGATCGCGGTGACGACCCGGACGTCCGTGAGGGAGGCGCCGAGCTTGGCGACGGTGTCGGCGCTGTCGAGGAACTTCGCGGCCAGCGGGGCACCGAAGATGTGCGCCTTCTGCGCGCTCTCCAGAAGGCTCTGGTTGATGACACCGATGGTCTGGCCCGACGCGATGCCGTTGAGCACGTGGTACAGGGCAAAGAAGAACGGGGACTGCGCCAGGATGGGAAGGCACGAGGAAAGCGGGTTGGTGCCCGCCTCCTTGTACAGCTTCATCATCTCTTCGGACTGACGCTGCTTGTCGTTCTTGTAGCGCTCCTGGATCTTCTTCATCTCGGGCTGCAGCGTCTGCATGGCCCGGGTCGCCTTGATCTGCTTCACGAAGAGCGGGATCAGGCAGATGCGGATCAGAATCACCAGGGACACGATGGACAGGCCCCAGGCCCACCCGGTGTCAGGGCCGAAGATGGCGCCGTACACAGTGTGGAACTGGACGATGACCCAGGAAACGGGTGTCGTGATGAAGCTGAAGAAGCTGGCAATCGTGTCCACTAATCATGCTCCTTGGGCATGGGACGAGGTCTCTGCGGCCGGGCTCGAAGGAACCTTCCCCTCGATGGCCGGTTCGGCGGCGGAGGTCCCGCCCCTGCGTGCGCGCCAGGCGCCGCGCAGCATTTCGTGCCACCGCGGTCGTTTGCGCGGCGGAACATGGTCCACACCGCCCAGCGACCACGGATTGCACCGGAGGATGCGCCAGGCTGTGAGCGCCGTTCCCTTGATCGCACCGTGCCGGTCGATGGCCGTGTAGCCGTAGTGGGAGCACGACGGGTAGTACTTGCACACCGGCCCGAGCAGCGGACTGATCGTCCACTGGTACAGCTTGATCAGGGCCAGCAGTGGGTACTTCATCGCGTGCCCCCTCCCAGCAGCCGTTGAAGAGCGGCATCAAGGTCTCGGGCCAGCTGTGCATGGTCTGCGTCACCCGCTCCGGGCAGCGCGCGTACGACTACCAGGCTACCGGGGGGAAACAGGGCGACCCGGTCACGCATCAGATGGCGCAGTCTGCGCTTCACTGTGTTGCGCACGACCGCGCCACCCACTGCCTTGCTCACGACGAAACCCGCACGCGTCGGGGGAGCGCTCTCCCCAGGCGCGTGCGGGTCCGTGGCACCGCTACGAAGGTGGACGACGAGGAGCGGGCGTCCAGCCCGACGGCCTCGTCGTACCGCGGTCGCGAAGTCCTCGCGCCGCCTCAGCCGGTTGTCGGTGGGCAGCACGACGTCATGACCTGATCGGGATCAGGCGGACAGGCGGGCGCGACCCTTGCTACGGCGGGACGCGAGAATCGCGCGGCCGGCACGGGTGCGCATACGCAGCCGGAAGCCGTGGGTCTTCGCGCGACGACGGTTGTTCGGCTGGAAGGTGCGCTTGCTCACTCGGGGCTCCAGAAAATATCGGGTGGTTGCGGGGTGCCGTCCTGGCTGTCACCGTGCGCCCACGAGTAGCTCGCGTTACGCCCGAGTGCACCGCTTACCGATCACCTTCAGTGACCTGTGCCCATCGGAGGCAGGCGGCAGCAGCCATCGACAACTCGACCTGGTTACGGTACGCGGGGCTACGCCATCCGGTCAAACCAGGGGCCACTGGGAGACACTATCCACAGGCTGGGGACAACAACTTGAACCGTACCGGCCGCGCTGACTACCGTGGCTGAACTTCGATTCGTTCCTTTATCCCCCGCCGACCCGATTTACATCCCGACCCGTCCGCGAACCACACGTTCGTGGGACCTGTGAGAGAGCGTGCCCTGTGGCTGACGTACCTGCCGATCTTGCCGCAGTGTGGCCACGAGTACTCGAGCAACTCCTCGGTGAGGGCCGCGGGCAGGGTGTCGAGGCGAAGGACGAACACTGGATCCGGCGCTGCCAGCCCCTCGCGCTGGTCGCGGACACCGCCCTGCTCGCCGTGCCGAACGAATTCGCGAAGGGCGTACTCGAGGGCCGTCTCGCCCCGATCGTCAGCGACACCCTGAGCCGCGAGTGCGGCCGTCCGATCCGCATCGCGATCACCGTCGACGACTCTGCGGGCGAGCCGCCGGTCCCGCCGGCGCCCTCGCCTCAGCCGCAGTCCCGCTACGAGGAGCCCGAGCTGCCCTCCGGGCAGTACGAGGGGTACGGCCGCCACCGTGCCGACCAGAGGCCGGGCGGCGACCAGCCGTCCCGAGGGGACCAGCTGCCCACCGCCCGGCCGGCGTATCCGTCCGAGTACCAGCGTCCCGAGCCCGGCGCCTGGCCGCGGCCCGCGCAGGACGAGTACAGCTGGCAGCAGCCGCGGCTCGGCTTCCCGGAGCGGGACCCCTACGCGTCCCCGTCGCAGGAGTCCTACGGACCGCCGTCACGCGACGCGTACGGGCCGCCGTCCCAGGACTCGTACGGCTCGGGACAGGACTCGTACGGCTCCCCGTCCCAGGACTACCGGCCGCAGCCGGTGGAGCGGCCCTCCTACGACCAGCAGCGCTCCGAGTACGACCCGTCGCGCGGCGACTACGACCAGCGCGAGCGCGACTCCGCCCGCCGCGACCGCCCCGAGCCGCCGTCCGGCCCCGGGCAGCCCCACCGCGGCGGCCCGGGCGGCTCCGGCCGCCCGGCCACCGGCGCGTCCGGCCCGCAGGCCGCACAGCCCGCTCCGGCCGGCGGCCCCGGTGAGCCGACCGCGCGGCTCAACCCGAAGTACCTCTTCGACACCTTCGTCATCGGCGCCTCGAACCGGTTCGCGCACGCGGCCGCGGTCGCGGTCGCCGAGGCACCGGCGAAGGCGTACAACCCCCTCTTCATCTACGGGGAGTCGGGACTCGGCAAGACGCACCTGCTGCACGCCATCGGGCACTACGCGCGCAGCCTCTACCCGGGCACGCGCGTGCGTTACGTGAGCTCCGAGGAGTTCACCAACGAGTTCATCAACTCCATCCGCGACGGCAAGGGCGACAGCTTCCGCAAGCGCTACCGCGAGATGGACATCCTGCTCGTCGACGACATCCAGTTCCTGGCGGACAAGGAGTCGACGCAGGAGGAGTTCTTCCACACCTTCAACACGCTCCACAACGCGAACAAGCAGATCGTGCTGTCCTCCGACCGGCCGCCGAAGCAGCTGGTCACGCTGGAGGACCGGCTGCGGAACCGTTTCGAGTGGGGTCTGATCACCGACGTCCAGCCGCCCGAGCTGGAGACGCGCATCGCGATCCTCCGGAAGAAGGCGGTCCAGGAGCAGCTGAACGCCCCGCCGGAGGTCCTGGAGTTCATCGCCTCGCGGATCTCGCGCAACATCCGCGAGCTGGAGGGCGCGCTGATCCGGGTGACGGCGTTCGCGTCGCTCAACCGGCAGCCGGTGGACCTGGGCCTGACGGAGATCGTCCTCAAGGACCTGATCCCGGGCGGCGAGGACTCGGCGCCGGAGATCACGGCGACGGCCATCATGGCGGCGACCGCCGACTACTTCGGCCTCACCGTCGAGGACCTGTGCGGCACCTCGCGCGGCCGCGCCCTGGTGACGGCCCGCCAGATCGCCATGTACCTGTGCCGCGAGCTCACCGACCTCTCGCTGCCGAAGATCGGCGCGCAGTTCGGCGGCCGCGACCACACGACCGTCATGCACGCGGACCGCAAGATCCGGGCGCTGATGGCCGAGCGGCGCTCCATCTACAACCAGGTCACCGAGCTGACCAACCGCATCAAGAACGGCTGACGGCCGCAGCCTACGAGGCTCAGGGCGCCCCCGGGAGAACACCCGGGGGCGCCGAACGTCTTGTCCGCCGCCGCAGGCCGCCACGGTACCGCGGGCACACCG
>NZ_JBHYKH010000109.1:10322-21007 GCF_042741275.1 Streptomyces sp. NPDC058964 | reverse complement strand
CAACACATATCTGCCTATTTCCCACCACATCAATAACTATACGTTCAACCGGGTTTATATGGGTCTGGGCTGTACCCCCCCCCCCGGCCAGGGCGGGGCTTCGCTGCGCATGTGGAAGCAGTTCTTCCCGAAGGCGCAGATCTTCGGAATGGACATCCAGGACAAGTCATTTGTCGACGAGGACCGCATCACGACGTTCATCGGTGACCAGTCCGACCCCTCGTCCCTGAACGCCGTCGCCGACAAGATCGGCGAGCTCGACGTCATCATCGACGACGGAAGTCACCGCAGCCCGCACGTGCTCACCACGTTCGCCACCCTCTTCCCCCGGCTCAAGGACGGTGGCATATACGCCGTCGAGGACACGCAGTCGTCGTACTGGCCCGAATGGATGGGCAGCGAGGACCGGGACGACCCGAACACCAGCATGGCGATGCTGAAGCGGCTGACGGACGGGCTCAACTACGAGGAATTCGTGGACGAGAACTACCAGCCGACCTACACGGACCTCAACGTCGTCGCCGTGCACTTCTACCACAATCTTGTGATCATCGAAAAAGGCAGGAACGCCGAGGGCACCAACAAGCGGAAGGCGCTGAAGCAGCGCTACGCCAAGTCCTGACCCCCGTAGAGGCGGTTGCCTCCGGAGCGCAGCCGTGCGTCATGGGCGGAGCAGTCGTGGTAGCTGGGCAGCAGACCGGACCGCTCCGCCTCGGCCAGTGAGGGGGCGGCGGCGTCCTTCTCGGAGAGGACCGGCTCGATGCCCGTCGGCCAGGCGATGTCCAGGTCGGGGTCGAGCGGGTGCACCCCGTGCTCGCGTCCGGGCGCGTACCCCGTGGAGCACAGATAGACCACCGTGGCATCGTCGGTCAGCGCCATGAAGGCGTGGCCGAGCCCCTCGGCGAGGAAGATGGCGTGGTGGGTCTCGTCGTCGAGCCGCACGGCCTCCCACCGGCCGTACGTCGGCGAGCCGACGCGCAGGTCCACCGCCACGTCCAGGACGGCCCCGCGCACACACGTCAGGTACTTGGCCTGACCTGGCGGCACGTCGGCGAAGTGCACCCCGCGCAGCACCCCGCGCCGGGACACCGAGCAGTTGGCCTGGGCCAGGTCCAGGCCGTAGCCGGTGGCCTCGCGGAACTCCTCGCCCCGGTACCACTCGTGGAAGCTGCCGCGGTCGTCCGGGAACACCTTGGGCTCCAGCACCCAGGCCCCCGCGATGTCCAGTGGTCGCACGCCGTCACGTCCTCCGTGTCACGTTCTGCCACGGCTTCCTACCCAGGGCCACGCCGATCACACGCCGCGCCCTGCGCGCCAGCCGCAGCAGCGGGCCGGGCGCCTGGGGCCCGGCCACGCGGACCGCGCCGGTGCGGGTCACCGCAAGGCGGACCGGCAGCCGGAGGAAGCGGGGCGCCCCGGTCTCCGGGACCAGGCACACCTCCGTCCGCCAGGCCGCGCCCCTCATCCGGCCCAGCGGCAGCGGCACCTCCAGCAGCGAGCCGGCCCCGTCGGCCGGGGTGAGCGTTCCCGTCTCCCGCAGGGACGTGCCCGACGCGCCGCCGGTCAGCCGCACCAGGACGCCGGTCCGGTCGGGAACGTACAGGGGCAGCGCCAGGCTCAGCCGGTGGCTCCCGGACACCGCGGCGTCCTCGGGGGTGAGGCGGCCCATGCCGAGGGCCTTGCTCGCGCGGTCGACGTCCAGGGAGAAGTTGTGGTGCTGTTTCGTCCAGTACGGCAGCACCATGCGGCCCGCGACCACTCCCGCGGGCGGCGTGGGACGGCCCTGCCGCGGTGCCGGACCGAGGCGGCACTCCTTGGACCAGCCCCCGAGGCCGACGCGGACGTACGCGTCCCACAGGCCGCCGTGCAGCGGGGCGCCGCCCGCCGCGGTGCCGGGGTCCACGGTGGCCGTGCCGCGCAGAACCAGCCGGACCCGCCCGTCCCCGGCCGGGACCCGCTCGCGGGTGACCTCCACGGGCTGGAAGTACGAGGCGGAGGTGGCCCGGTCGCGCAGGATGAGGTCGGCGGTGGCCTGCTCGAAGCCGTCGACGGCGTCCGCGCCCAGCCAGGCGGCCGCCTCGTCCAGGTCGCGCGGCGCGGTGTCCGCCGGCGTGCCGGGTCCGTCGGCCGGGAACGTCAACGGCTGTTCACCGGACCGGAATTCGGCGGTGAAGGAGACGCGCAGGGTCCCGTCCCGCCAGTCGACGCCGGTCGGATCGGCGCCGGGTCCGACCCCGGCCTCCCAGCGGGCGTAGGCCACGAGGTCGTCGTAGCGGTCGTCCCTGATCAGCGCCGCGACGATGCGCTGCCCCGGCCGCAGACCGGGCGCGACCCCGGGGCCGAAGCGCTCCAGGACCACCCCGTGCATCTCGCGGAACAGTTCGCGCCGGTAGTCGTCGGGCATCGCGAGCAGCCGGCGGCCGCTCATCCGCTCGACCATCTCGACGCGCAGCCAGCGGCGCAGCAGCCCGTCGCGCAGCGGCCCCGGTTCGGTGTACCGCTCGACGACGTCCAGGGCCGCGCGGAGGTTCTTGAAGTAGCCGGCCGGCTCGAAGCGCTGGAAACCCGCGTTGGAGGCGTCGTCCCGCCTGACGTGGTAGTAGCAGACGTAGTCGCCGATCACCGAGACGTTGTCGGCGCGCAGATACGCCTCGGTGATGAAGACGTGGTCCTCCAGTCGGCGCCGGCCCTCGGGGAAGCGCAGTCCGGTGCGGTCCAGGAAGGAGCGCCGGACCATCTTGTGCGGGGTCAGGCTGTCGATGAGCGGGGCGTTCTCCACGGTGGCGTACGGACGGTTGCGGCGGAACAGCTCCACCGGCACCGTGCGGCCCTTCCCGGCCATCTTGCCGACGATCACGTCGGCCTTGTTCGCCACCCCGTACTCGTACATCCGCTCGAGGGCCTCGTCGCCGAGGTAGTCGTCGTTGTCGACGAACATCACGAACTCGCCCCGGGACGCGGCGATCCCCACGTTCCTCGGCCTGCCCGACCAGCCGGAGTTCTCCTGGTGGACGACCCGGATGTGCGGATGCTCGGCGGCGAGCGCGTCCAGCCGGGCCGGGGTCCCGTCGGTGGACCCGTCGTCGACGAAGATCACCTCGAACTCGTCCGGAGGCAGCGACTGCCGGAGCATCGAGGCGATGCAGTCCTCGATGCAGGGGCCAGGGTTGTACACAGGGACGACCACACTGACCTTGACCGGCATCCGGTTCCCAAGCCCCCTTAGACGGCCACCTGTTGACTGGGTGGCACCTGTGCGTGGCCGAATGCTAACGCGGCCCTCCGGGCCGGCGGACGTCCACCGGCACGAAGGGCCCGCTGTTCGTCACTGAGCGTTGTGGGTCTTGGCCAGAATTTCCAGGATCTCGGCGGTCGTGCCCGTCTCGCCCAGCCGCGGGAAGATGCGCTCCACGCTGCCCCGGTGGGACTCGTCGTCACGGTCGGACATGGCGTCCGTGGCCAGCGTGACGTGGTAACCGTGCTCGTAGGCGGCACGGGCGGTGGACTCGACGCCGATGCTGGTGGCGATGCCGGTCAGGACGATCTGGGTGACGCCGCGGCGGCGCAGCTGGACGTCGAGGTCCGTGCCGTGGAAAGCGCCCCAGTTGCGCTTGGTGACATGAATGTCCCCGGAGTGTCCGGACAGGTCGTCGACGATGACGTCCCAGCCCTCCGGGAGGGCGAGACCGCGCGCCTGGCGCTCGGTGCGGCCCGGAACCGCGTCGGCCCCGTCGGGGGCGAAGGACACCCGGACCAGGACCACGGGGAGGTTCCGGGCCCGGAAGGCGTCGGCGAGTTCGACGGTGCGGGACACCACGTCCGCGGCCGGGTACGGCCGGGTCGGTGTGCCCACGATGCCGTTCTGCAGGTCGATCGCGACCAGGGCGGTACGCGGGTCGAGGGCGGTGAGTGACATGGGTCGATCAGGCCTTTCGGGGGGTGGGACGGCCGAGTGGACGGTCGGGGAGGGTGGTCGCCGGCAGCAGTGCCGATCCGGCGGACATGAGGAGGGCCGGGCCGTGCAGCCCGGCCGTGTCGGAGCGGTGCCGGAAGAACGCCGCGGTCGCGGCGGAGGCGCCCAGCGCGCCGAGGTACATCAAGGTGCGCGGCAGTCCGGCGGCGGCAGCAGCGTGAGCCCGGCCGTGGAGGCGCTCAGGCCGCGGACCTGTTCGAGCCACTGCCTGTAGCCGTACATGAAGGCGGTCGTGCAGCCGAGGAGCCGGCGCAGATGCGTGGCCGGCAGCGGGACGTTTCCGCCGGGCAGCCGCAGGTCGACGAAGGGGTCCGGCACGCGCAGCTCCCGCGCCGCGAGCCGGATGGAGCGCCGAGACCAGCCGGACCGTCTCGCCGGGGCCCCGAAGGCGACCCCGATCGGCACCAGGGTCACGGCGATCACCGAGGAGTCGACGGGGTTGAGGACGGAGCCCACACGACCATCGGCGGGATCAGCCGGCGGCCGAAGCCGGTGGGGGAGGGCCGCGTACCCGGTGAGACGGGCCTCTTGAGGCTCGGTGTCACTGCTGCGACAGCCGTTCCATCAGCCTCAGCGCGGCCAGCACCGTCTGCCGTTCCTCCTCGGTGAACCGGTCCTGGAAGGCGCGGGCCAGCCACTCCTCGCGCGCCTGCCGGTTGCCCTCGACACGGGCCCGGCCGCCGTCGGTCAGGGTGACCAGCTGCCGCCGGCCGTCGTCGGGGTCGGGCGTGCGGCGGATCAGTCCGTGCTGTTCGAGCGCGGCGAGTGTGGCGGCCATCGACTGGGGCCGGACCCCCTCCGCGGAGGCGAGCGCGCTGGCCGTGGCGGCGCCGTGCTTGCCGACCAGGCTGAGCGCCGATTCCTGGGACGGGCTGAGGACGCCCTCGTCCTCGTCCCGCGCGACCTCCCGGATACGGCGCCGCAGCCGGCTGAACACCACGCGCAGGTCTCGCGCTGCGCGGGCGGCGGAGTCGGAGATGTGGTCCATGCCGCCACCGTAATTCCTTCAGTTCGACCTGTCCAGTTTGCCCTGTCCAGTTGGGGCTGTACAGTTATGCCTGCTGGTTCCGTTCGTGGCGGGGCCAGGTTCCGGGCGGCGGCGCACCCCGGCCTGCCCTAGCCTGGCCGCGTGCGCCTGCTGCTCATGTCCGACACCCATGTCCCCGCGCGCGCCAAGCGGCTGCCGGAGGAACTCCTCGCCGAACTCCCGCACGCCGACGTGGTGTTCCACGCCGGCGACTGGATCGACACCGCCACCCTCGACCTGCTGGAGAGCCGCAGCCGACGGCTGGTCGGCGTGTACGGCAACAACGACGGCCCGGAACTGAGGGCCCGGCTCCCCGAGGTGGCGTACGCCGATCTCGGCGGCCTGCGCTTCGGCGTCGTCCACGAGACCGGTCCCGCCCAGGGCCGCGAGGCCCGCAGCGCCGCCCGCTTCCCGGACCTGGACGTCCTGGTCTTCGGACACAGCCACATCCCCTGGGACACCACCGCCCCCACCGGACTGCGCCTGCTCAACCCCGGCTCGCCCACCGACCGCCGCCGCCTGCCCCACTGCACGTATCTGACGGCGACCCTCGCCGGCGGCGCGCTCACGGACGTGACACTGCACCGGCTGCCGCCACGGTGAAGGGGGTGTGGCACGATGCCGCGATGATCTCCAGCTCTGGCATCCCACCCGTCGTTCCCGCAGGTCGCATGGCCGAGGGCGGTCAGCCCGTGCTGCCGCTGGCCAACGGCATGGAGCTACGGCCGTGGCGCGTGGACGATGCCGACGCGCTGGTGGCCGCCGGTCAGGACCCGGCCATCCGCCGGTGGAACCTCTTCTCCGTCGAGAGCCGCGCCGACGCCCGCCGCAGGATCGAGCGCATGCGGGAGCGCTGGCAGGCCGAGACGGGCGCCGTCTGGGCCGTGGCCCGGCCGGAGGGCGCGGTCGCCGGGCTCATCGGCTGCAACGACGTCGATCTGGCCGGGGGCAGCGCCGAACTCGTCTACTGGGTCCTGCCCGAAGCCCGCGGCGGGGGCGTCGTCGTCGAGGCGACGCGCCGGCTCAGCCGCTGGGCGCTGGACGAACTCGGGCTGCACCGGCTGCGGTTGTGCCACTCCACGGCCAACCCTGCCTCGTGCCGGGTGGCCGAGAAGGCGGGCTACTCCCTGGAGGGCACCATGCGCGGAGCGCTGCTGCACGCCGACGGCTGGCACGACCAGCATCTGCACGCGCTCGTCCAGGGCGATGTCTGAGGGAGTCCGAGGGAATCCGGGTGAGTCCGGGGGCCGGAGCGCAAATTCCGCGGGCAGCCCGGCGGCCGGTTCGGTGGCCGGTTCGGTGGGATGAACGGCGTGCTGATCGACGTCACGTTCGTACGCCGCCTGCTCGCCGCCCAGTTCCTTCGGTGGGCCCACCTCCCCCTCACCCCGGTCCCAAGCACCGGTGGCTGCTTCGCGGCTGCCGCTGTCCGTCTCCGAGCCGGTCGTCCATGTCCGCGTGGCGGCAGGCTGCCATGGGCGCCACCGGGGGGGCGCGGGGGCTCCCGGGTCAGGTGTGCCTGCGGCGTCGCACCAGGGTGACGATCCCGGCCACCGTCAGCGCCACCAGCGCGGCGGCCCCGGCCGCCACCGCCGCCCGTTTGGCCACCGGTACTGCGGCCGTGCGGAACAGGTCCAGCGGCTCCGGCTCGGGCGGGGCCTCGGTGACGGCGTCGGCCGGCTCGGCCAGGCGCTGCGACAGACGGTCGGCGAACTGGCTCACCAGCCGGTCGCCCACCTCCGCCATCACCCCCCGCCCGAACTGGGCCGGCCGGCCGGTCACCGTGAGGTCGGTGCGGACCGACACGGCCGTGCCGCCGCCCTGTTCGGTGAGCGTGCCGGTCACCGTCGCCCGTGCCGTGCCCTGCCCGCGGGTCTCCCGGCCGCTGGCGACGAGCACGATGCGGTGGGCGGACTCGTCCTGCTCCTCGAAGACGGCGGTGCCCCGGTACGTCACCGTGATCGGCCCGACCTTGACCTTCACCGAGCCGGTGACGGTCTTGCCGTCGTAGTCCTCCACGGTCGCCCCGGGCATGCACGGCGCCACGCGCTCGATGTCGAGAAGCGCCCGCCAGGCCTCCGGGACCGGTACCGGGACGGTGAACTCGTGGTTCAGTTCCATGACTTCGACTTCCTCCTCGCGTTCACGCGGACCCGGTGGTGGACCCGGTGGAGTGGATCGCCCCGGCGGTCAGGGTCAGCGGGGCGCCGCTGCCGCCCCAGCGCATGGCGACGATCTCGGCGGCCACGGACACCGCGACCTCCTCGGGCGTACGGGCCCCGAGGTCGAGCCCGAGCGGTGAGCGCAGCCGGGACAGTTCGGCCTCCGTGAGCCCGGCCTCGGCCAGCCGCTCCCGGCGTTCGTCGTGGGTACGGCGGCTGCCCATCGCCCCGATGTAGGCGGCCGGCCGGCGCAGCGCCTCCTCCAGCAGCGGCACGTCGAACTTCGGGTCGTGGGTGAGGACGCAGATCACCGTCCGCTCGTCGGTCTCCGTGCCGCTGAGATAGCGGTGCGGCCAGTTCACGACGACCTCCACGCCCGCCGGGAAGCGCTTGGGCGTCGCGAAGACCGGGCGGGCGTCGCACACCGTGACCCGGTAGCCCAGGAAGTCGCCGATGCGGGCCACCGCGGCCGCGTAGTCGATCGCGCCGAAGACCAGCATCCGCGGGGGCGGCGCGAAGGAGTTCAGGAACACGGTGACGTCGTCCTCGCGCCGCTCGCCGTGCCGGCCGTAGTGGCGCAGACCCGTGGCACCCAGGGCGAGTTCGCCGCGCGCGTCGGCGGTCACCGCCACGTCCAGGCCGGGCGTGCCGAGCGTGCCGGTCACGGACCCCGGCCAGACGGCGAGCGTGGCCCCGCGCGGCGCCGGCCCGTCGACCACCGTGGCCAGCGTCACCGGTTCACCCCTGGCGACCGATGCCGCCACCGCGCCGAACGCGGGGTCGGACTCGGCCGTGACGGGCCGCACCAGCAGGGTGATCTCGCCGCCGCAGGTGAGGCCGACCGCGAACGCGTCCTCGTCGCTGTACCCGAAGGTCTCCAGCCGGGCCTCCCCGCTCGCCACCACGTCCTGCGCGAGCTCGAACACCGCCCCTTCCACACAACCCCCGGACACG
This sequence comes from Streptomyces sp. NPDC058964, assembly GCF_042741275.1. NCBI lineage: Bacteria > Bacillati > Actinomycetota > Actinomycetes > Kitasatosporales > Streptomycetaceae > Streptomyces > Streptomyces sp. NPDC058964. The sequence goes on along the minus strand of NZ_JBHYKH010000109.1, from coordinate 12,891 downwards.
CTCCCCACGACCTCGTCGTCGGGCCCCACCGCCATGGCGGCACCGGGGCCGCGCGGAGCGCTGCGACTGACCGAGACCACCGTGGCGAGACCGAACGGGATCCGCGCCGCGTACCAGCGGTCCAGCGCCGGGAGAATCTCACGCACGTTCCGCTCCTTTCACACCGTTCGGATCACACTCGTCCGGATCACACCTGTTCAGAGGCCAGCTCCGCATGGGCCAGCTCCGCGTAGGCCACCTCGACGGAGGCCGCCTCCGCCCCGCGCACCACGGCGGCCAGCCGCTCCAGCGCCGCCAGGCTGTGCCCCTCGACGAAGGAGTCCACGCTGGGCAGGGCCGCCGCCATACCGGCGGCCAGGGGCGCGTAGCCCGGACGTGCCTTGCGCGGGTTGGCCCAGATCACCCGGTGTGCCAGCCCGTGCAAGCGTCGCATCTGCACCCCCAGCAGCTCCGGATCGCCACGCTCCCACCCGTCCGACAGCAGCACCACGACCGCGCCGCGCGCCATACCGCGCTGCCCCCAGCGGTTCAGGAACTGGCGCAGCAACTCGCCCAGCCGGGTGCCGCCGCGCCAGTCGGGCACCGCCGCGGCGACCGCCGCCATGGCCACGTCGGGGTCGCGGTGCGAGAGTTCGCGGGTCACCCGGGTCAGCCGGGTGCCGATCGTGAACACCTCCGTGCGGCCCCCGCGGACCGCGGCGTGCGCGAACCGCAGCAGCGCGTCCGCGTACGGCGCCATGGAACCGCTCACGTCGACCAGCAGGACGACCCGGCGCGGCCGCTCGACCCGCGCGTGCCGCCGCAGCCGTGCCGGCTCACCACCGCGCCGCAGCAGTTCCCGCACCGTACGGCGCCGGTCGAGCTCCCCGCGTCGCGCCGGACGCCGCCGCGCGGAGCGCCGGGTCTGCGCGCGCAGCGCGAACGCGGCCAGCAGCCTGTTGAGCTGGGCCCGTTCGGCGGCGTCCAGCCCGGCCACGTCCCGGTGCCGCAGCACCTCGGCGGAACTGGCGAGCGTGGCCGTCGGCGGTCCCGTGGGCCTGTTCCCGCCGGGCGCGCGGGACCCGGTGGGCGCTTCCCGTACGACGGGCCGCAGCCGGGGCGGGGGAGGGGTCCGCACCACCCGCGGCGCGGGCTCGTCGCCCGGTCCGAAGTACGCGGCGAAGACCCGGTCGTAGCGCTCCAGGTCGTCCCGCCCGCCGCACAGCGTCAGCCGGCCCGCCCAGTACACGTCCGTCCGCACCCCCGGGCGCAGCACGTCAAGGGCCCGCAGGAACGCCTGCAGCCGATCGGCGCTCGCGTCGACCCCCGCCGCGCGCAGGGCACGGGCGAAACCGAGCAGGACGGCGTCGGCGGCCGGCACGCCCCTCACCCTCCCCGCGCCGCGAGCACGGCCGCGAGGTCGAGCCCTCTCGCCCGCTCGGCGTCCTCCCGGTACTTCAGCACCGACCCCAGCGTCGCCACGGCCAGTTCCGCGTCCACCTCGCTCGCCCCCAGCGCGTCGAGGGCCTGCGCCCAGTCGATCGTCTCGGCCACGCCGGGCGGCTTGACCAGGTCCGCCGCCCGCAGCGCCTGCACCAGTGCCGTGACCTGCTCGGCGAGCCGGGCCGAGACCTCGGGCAGCCGACGGCGGACGATCGCCAGTTCCCGGGCGAACCCGGGATGGTCGAACCAGTGGTACAGGCACCGGCGCTTGAGCGCGTCGTGCACCTCCCGGGTGCGGTTCGAGGTGAGGACGACGACCGGCGGCACCTCCGCCCGCAGGGTGCCGAGCTCCGGGATCGTCACCGAGAACTCGGACAGCAGCTCCAGCAGGAAGGCCTCGAACTCGTCGTCGGCCCGGTCGATCTCGTCGACCAGCAGCACCGAGGGCTGCGTCTGCAGCGCCCGCAGCAGCGGCCGGGCGATCAGGAAGCGCCGGTCGTACAGCTCGCTCTCCAGCCGCTCCGCGTCCTTCACCCCGGCCGCCTCGGCGGCCCGCAGGTGCAGCAGCTGGCGCGGGAAGTCCCAGTCGTACAGCGCCTGGGAGGCGTCGATGCCCTCGTGGCACTGCAACCGGATCAGTGGCGCGCCGAGCGCCTCGGCCAGGGCGGACGCGAGCGCGGTCTTGCCCACGCCCGCGTCGCCCTCGCAGAACAGCGGCCGGTGCAGCCTCAGGGCCAGGAAGCAGGCGATGGCGAGGCCGTCGTCGAGGAGGTATCCCGTCTCCTCCAGGCGGGCCCGCACCCGCTCCGGGTCGTCCATCCGGGTGATCGACGCTCACCCCATTCCGGCGGCGGTCAGCACCGCCCGCTTGGTGAGCACCCGGGCGAGGTGCGCCCGGTACTCGGGCGAGGCCGAGAGGTCCTGCGACGGCCGGGCGCCCTCGGCCGCTGCCTCGGCGGCCCGGGCGACGGCCTCGGGACCGTCGGCGCCGGACAGTGCCTGTTCGGCAGCGGTTGCCCGCAGCGGAGTGGAGCCCATGTTGGTCAGCCCCACCCGCGCCTCGGCGATGTGCCCGTCGGGGGGGGGGCGCGCCCCCGCGCGCCCCGCGCGCCGCCCGCCCCCGCGGGGGGGGGCGCCCCCCCGCCCC
>NZ_JBHYKH010000109.1:8444-10312 GCF_042741275.1 Streptomyces sp. NPDC058964 | reverse complement strand
CACCAGCGCCGCGACCCCGACGATGGCCCAGGACTGGGCGACCGGGTGGAACTTCTCGTAGTGGAATCCCCAGCCGTCCGTCTTCGGAATCCGCACCTCCACCAGCAGTTCGTCCGGTGCCAGTGCCGACTGCAGGTAGTCGACGAAGAACTCCCGGGCCGGAACCGTGCGCCGTCCGCCGGGTCCGGCGACGACCAGTTCGGCGTCCAGGGCCAGGGCCACGGCGGGCAGGTCTCCGGCCGGATCGGCGTGCGCGAGCGAGCCGCCGAAGGTTCCCCGGTGCCGTACGGCGGGATCGGCCACCGTGGCCGTCGCCTCCGCCAGCAGACCGGCGTGCCGGCGCACCAGCGGGTCGTGGACCACCTCGTGGTGCGTGGTCATGGCTCCGATGACCAGGCTGCCGCCGTCCTCGCGCACGCCGCGCAGCTCCGGGATCCGGCCCGTGTCGACGACCAGCTCGGGGAAGACCATCCGCAGCCTGAGCAGCGGCAGCAGGCTCTGCCCGCCGGCCAGGACCTTCGCATCCTCGCCCGCGTCGGCGAGCGCGCGTACCGCCTCGTCCACACTGCTCGGACGCGTGTATTCGAACGCGGGAGGAATCATGCCGAACCTTCCGTCCCCGGCTGACCCGGCCGGCCGGGCTCGCCGTACTGACCGATATCACCGGACTGCGCCGCCTGCCCCGACTGCCCGGACTGCGCGGGACCCGTCCCGCCTACCTGCTCGTCCGTGCCCGAGCGCGCCGCCCGGATGGCCTGCCACACCCGGTGGGGCGAGCACGGCATGCGCACGTCGTTCACGCCCAGCGGCCTGAGCGCGTCCACGACGGCGTTGACGACGGCGGGCGTCGAGGCGATCGTGCCCGCCTCCCCGACCCCCTTGACCCCGAGGGGGTTGGAGCCGGAGGCCGCCGGCGTCTCCGTCCGGTCGGTCACGAAGTCCGGCAGGTCGGCCGCCGACGGCACCAGGTAGTCGGCCATGGTGCCGGAGACGAGGTTGCCCTCGTCGTCGTACACGGCCTCCTCGTACAGCGCCTGCGCGATGCCCTGGGCGAGACCGCCGTGCACCTGCCCCTCGACGATCATCGGGTTGACGACCCGGCCGACGTCGTCGACGCAGACGTACGACCGGATGCTCGTCCGCCCGGTCTCGGTGTCGACCTCGACGGCGCACAGGTGGGTGCCGTGCGGGAAGGAGAAGTTGTCCGGGTCGACCAGGTGCTCGGCGTTGATGGTGGGCTCCATGCCGTCGGGCAGGTCGTGCGAGGCGAACGTCGCCAGGGCGACCTCCTGGATGGACTTCCGCGCTTCCGGGGAGCCCTTCACGGAGAAGACGCCGCCCGTGAACTCCAGGTCCTGCTCACTGGCCTCCAGCAGGTGCGCGGCGACCTTGCGTGCCTTCTCCACGACCTTCTCGGCGGCCCGGTGCACGGCCGCCCCGCCGACGACCAGGGACCGCGAGCCGTAGGTGTCCATGCCCTGCGGGGCCGCCAGTGTGTCGCCGTGCACGACCTCGATGTCCTCGAACGGCACGCCCAGTACGTCGGCGGCGATCTGGCTCCAGCAGGTCACATGGCCCTGGCCGTGCGGGCTGGTTCCGGTGACCACCTCGACCTTGCCGGTGGGCAGCATGCGGATGCTCGCGGCCTCCCAGCCGCCTGCCCCGTACCGAAGGTCGCGCAGCACCCGGCTCGGTGCGAGACCGCACATCTCGGTGAAGGTCGACACGCCGATGCCGAGGCGCACGGTGTCGCCGCGCTCGTTGCGCTTCTGCTGCTCGGCGCGCAGGTCGTCGTAGCCGAACAGGGCGAGCGCCTTCTCGGTGGGCGCGGCGTAGTTGCCTCTGGCGGGGGGAGGGCGGGGGCGGGG
>NZ_JBHYKH010000109.1:0-8434 GCF_042741275.1 Streptomyces sp. NPDC058964 | reverse complement strand
CAACACATAAAAACACAACAATTCTAGAGCCTACACGGAGACAACAAAAAAAAAAAAAAAAAATAAAAACAGCCCGGCGATCGTGGTGTACGGGAACTCCTCGTGCCGGATCCAGTTGCGGGGCCGCAACTCCACCGGATCGAGGCCGAGTTCGGCCGCGAGCTCGTCCATGATCCGCTCGATGGCGAACGTGGCCTCCGGGCGCCCGGCGCCGCGGTAGGCGTCGGTGGGGGTCCGGGTCGTGAAGACGCCGGTGCAGTTGAACTCGTAGGCGTCCATCTTGTAGATCGCCGGGTACATGAAGGCGCCGAGGATCGGGATGCCCGGGGTGACGAGCATCAGGTACGCGCCCATGTCGGCGAGCAGGTCGACCTTCAGGCCGAGGAGCTTTCCCTCGCGGGTGGCGGCGACCTCGATGTCCTGGATCATGCCGCGGCCGTGATGGGTCGCGAGGTAGCCCTCCGAGCGGGACTCGGTCCACTTCACCGGCCGGCCCAGCCGCCGGGCGACGGTGAGCGCGATTGCCTCCTCGCCGTACACCTGGAGCTTGGAGCCGAAGCCGCCGCCCACGTCCGGGGCGATCACGCGCAGTTTGTGCTCGGGGACCCCGGTGACGGTCGCCAGCATGATCCGCAGGATGTGCGGGATCTGGGTCGCCGAGTAGACGGTGTACTCACCGGAGGCGGCCAGCGGGGTGACGACGACCGCGCGCGGTTCCATCGCGTTGGGGATCAGCCGCTGCTGGTGGTAGCGGCGCTTCAGGGTCACCTCGGCGCGCTGCCGGACCGACTCGAAGCCCTCGCCGGTGGCGAGCGGCCAGGTGTAGCAGCGGTTGGTGCCCTTGTCGGCGTGGACCAGCGGGGCGTCGTCCGCGAGGGCGGCCTCCAGGTCGAGGACCGGGGGCAGCGGGTCGTAGTCGACCTCGATCGCCTCGAGCGCGTCCGCGGCCGCGTACCGGTCGCGGGCCACGACGACGGCCACCGGGTCGCCGGCGTGGCGGACCTCGTCGACGGCGATCGGCGGGTGGTCGGGCAGCACGATGTCCTCGGTCACCGGCCAGGCGCAGGGCAGCGAGCCGAGCCCCTCGGCGAGGTCGGCGCCGCTGAACGCCGCCAGGACACCGGGGCGTTCCAGCGCCGGAGACACGTCCACCCGGGTGATGCGGGCGTGCGCCATCGGGCTGCGCAGGATGGCCAGGTGCAGCAGCCCGGTCACCTGGATGTTGTCGGTCCAGTTGGTCTGGCCGGTGATCAGCCGGGCGTCCTCCTTGCGCAGCCGGGAGCGGCCGACCTCGCGTTCGACGGCCTGATCGGTCATGCCGTGACCTCCTCGGCGACCGGTTGTCCGGAGGCGGCGAGGACCGCGCGGACGATGTTCTGGTAACCCGTGCAGCGGCAGAGATTGCCTTCCAGGGCCTGCCGGACCTCGTCCGAGGTGGGGTGCGGGTTCTCGCGCAGCAGATCGCGTGCCGCCATGATCATCCCCGGGGTGCAGTAGCCGCACTGCAGGCCGTGCCGTTCGTGGAACGCGCGCTGCAGCGGTGTCCACTCGCCGTTCTCGGCCAGGCCCTGGACGGTGGTCACCTCGCTCCCGTCGGCCTGTACGGCCAGTACCGAGCAGCTCTTGACGGTCGCGCCGTCCAGGTCGACCGTGCACGCTCCGCAGTTGGAGGTGTCACAGCCGATCGGGGTGCCGGTGAGACCGAGGCGGTCGCGCAGATAGTGGGCCAGGAGGAGACGGGGTTCCACGTCGTCCTCGTAGGCCGTGCCGTCCACGTTCACCTTGATGTGGGTCATGTGCCCTCCAGACCGTACGGGCGTGAGCGAGGGGAAATCAGCGACCGAACGTGATGCAGGTCACTCTATGACCGCACCTTGAACGCGGCGAGTGCTGCGGAGGGCTTTTGTTGAGCATTAATCAATTGCCACCGGGGGCCGGTCCTGCTGCACTGCACGGGTCCAGTCGGCACCCGGAGAGGACCAGAGATGCGACCTGCGTGCATGTCCGCCCAGGAAGGAATCCCACCCATGCCGAAGGACATCACGCTCAGTGCATCTGCTCAATCTCGGAATTCTCGCGCACGTAGACGCCGGTAAGACCAGCCTGACCGAACGGCTGCTGCACTCGGCCGGAGTCATCGACGAGATCGGCAGGGTCGACGACGGGAACACCCGGACCGACACCCTCGCCCTCGAACGGCAGCGCGGCATCACCATCAAGTCCGCCGTCGTCTCGTTCCCGCTCGACGGTGTCACCGTCAACCTCATCGACACACCCGGGCACCCGGACTTCATCGCCGAGGTGGAGAGGGTCCTGGGGGTGCTCGACGGCGCCGTCCTCGTGGTCTCGGCGGTCGAGGGCGTCCAGGCGCAGACCCGGGTGCTGATGCGGACGCTGCGGCGGCTGCGCATCCCCACCCTGGTCTTCGTCAACAAGATCGACCGGCGCGGCGCGGGGGAGGAGGCCGTCCTGCGGGCGCTGGCCGCCCGGCTCACCCGGTCGGTCGTACCGATGGGGAGGGCCACCGGCCTCGGCACCCGCGACGCCCGCTTCGTCCCCGGGCTCGGCCAGGCCGCGCTCGACGTCCTCGCCGACCACGACGACGAGCTGCTCGCGGCCTACGTCGAGGGCGCCGTCCCGCACGACCGCCTTCGAGCCGTCCTCGGCGAGCGGACCCGGCAGGCGCTCGTCCATCCGGTCTACTTCGGTTCCGCCGTCACCGGTGCCGGTGTGCCCGAGCTGATGACCGGCATCGAGGAGTTGCTGCCCGCGGCCGGAGGCGATCCCGACGGGCCGCTCTCGGGCACCGTGTTCAAGGTCGAGCGGGGTCCGGCGGGGGAGAAGGTCGCCTACGCGCGGATCTTCTCCGGCACCCTCCGTGTCCGCGACCGGATCCCGTTCGGAGCCGGTGCCGAAGAGGGCAGGGTCACCGCGGTCAGCGTCTTCGACCACGGCACGGACGTCCGGGAGGAGAGCGTCGGGGCGGGCCGGATCGGCAGGCTGTGGGGGCTGGGCGGCATCCGGATCGGTGACACGCTCGGGGCGGCCGCCCGCGCGAGCGCGGCCGGGCGTGGGGGAGTGCCGGGGGCGGCGTACGACCACCACTTCGCGCCGCCGACCCTGGAGACGGTCGTCGTCCCCGGCCCGGGCGTGGACCGGCGGTCCCTGCACGTCGCGCTCACCCAGCTCGCCGAACAGGACCCGCTGATCGACGTGCGCCACGACGAGGTGCGGCAGGAGACCTCCGTCTCGCTCTACGGCGAGGTGCAGAAGGAGGTCGTCCAGGCGACGCTCGCCGACGAGTACGGCCTGGACGTCACCTTCCGCGAGACGACGACGATCTGCGTCGAGCGTCCCGTCGGCACGGGGGCGGCCGTCGAGTACAACAAGAAGGACGCCAACCCGTTCCTGGCCACCGTCGGCCTGCGCGTCGACCCGGCCCCCGTCGGCTCGGGCGTGGACTTCCGGCTCGAGGTGGAGCTGGGTGCCATGCCGTACGCCTTCTTCAAGGCGGTGGAGGACACCGTGCGGGAGACCCTGGGCCAGGGCCTGCACGGCTGGCGGGTCAGCGACTGCACGGTGACCATGACCCACTCCGGCTACTCGCCCCGGCAGAGCCACGCCCACCAGGGCTTCGACAAGAGCATGTCGAGCACCGGGGCGGACTTCCGCGGGCTCACCCCGCTCGTCCTGGTCGAGGCACTGCGCCGCGCGGGTACCCAGGTGCACGAGCCCATGCACCGCTTCCGCCTGGAGGCCCCGGCCGACACCCTGGGCGCGCTGCTGCCGGTGCTCGCCCGGCTCGGCGCGGTGCCGCAGACCACCGGGACGCACGGTTCCCTCTGTGTCCTGGAGGGCGCCGTGCCGGCCGCCCGGGTGCACGAGCTGGAGCAGCGGCTGCCCGGGCTGACCCGGGGCGAGGGCGAGCTGGAGAGCGCCTTCGACCACTACGCCCCGGTCACCCGGGGCACGGTGCCGGAACGACCGCGCACCGACCACAACCCGCTGAACCGCAGGGAGTACCTGCTGAACGTGACGAACCGGCTGGGCGGTTGAGGGAGGAGGTGCGCACGAGCCAGAACTTACTCCGGAGTCAGAAGGGTTGACGGTGTCCTGAAGTCGCCAGACTGTAATGGACATGACCAATATCCGGGCGCGACTGATCGTTGTCCTGGTTGTCCTCTGTGGATTCCTGGCGGTGGCAGGCACCTCGCCCGCCACCGCCGCCCCCGCCGACTCCCTCTGGTTCGACGGCACCACCCTCACCGTGCGGAACGGCCGGTTCGTCGACGGCCAGGGCCGCGAGATCGTGCTGCGCGGGTACAACGTCTCGGGCGAGACCAAGCTGGAGGAGAACGGCGGCCTGCCCTTCGCCTCGGTCGCCGACGCGCGGAAGTCGGCGACCGCCCTGCGCGCACTCGGCGGCGGCAACGCGGTCCGCTTCCTGCTCTCCTGGGCCCACGCCGAGCCGGTGCGCGGGCAGGTGGACGCCGGGTACCTGGCCGCCGTCACCGACCAGATGCGCGCCTTCCTCGACGCCGGCATCCGCGTCTACCCCGACTTCCACCAGGACCTCTACTCCAGGTACCTGTTCAGCTCCGGCAGCTGGTACACCGGTGACGGAGCCCCCGAGTGGGCGGTCGACGCGGGGAGTTACCCGGCCGAGTCCTGCGGGATCTGCTTCTTCTGGGGCCAGAACATCACCCAGAACGCGGCCGTGACCAAGGCCCAGTACGACTTCTGGCACGACAATCACGGCCTCCAGGACGCCTTCCTCGCCACGGCGCAGTCGACGATGGCGTACCTCGCCCAGCACCTGACGGACGCCGAGTTCGCCGGCGTCGTCGGCTTCGACCCCTACAACGAGCCGTACGCCGGCGGCTACGAGTCCGGCCAGACCTCCCGCACCTGGGAGCGGGACCTGCTGTGGCCCTTCTACCAGAGGTTCCGGGCCCGCATGGACGCGGCGGGCTGGAAGTCCAAGCCCGCCTTCGTCGAGCCGAACCTCTTCTGGAACGCCAACATCGACTCCCAGAAGCAGGAGGGCGGACTGCTCGACGCGGGCACGCTCGGCCCGGGCTATGTCTTCAACACCCACTTCTACGACCAGAAGGCCATTTCCGGCATCCTCATGTGGGGGAAGGCGGGCGACGGCCAGTACGCGACCGACTTCGGCACGATCCGCGACCGCGCCCTTGCCGCCGGAACCGCGGCCGTGGTCAGCGAGTACGGCCACCCGTTGTCCGGGACGGTCTCGGACAAGGCGCCCACCGTGGTGAAGGCGATGTACCAGGCCCTCGACTCCCGCCTCTCCGGGGCGAAGTGGTGGTCCGCCCCGGCGTCCTCCGGCCCGGTCCTGTCCGGCTCCCAGTGGCAGTGGGACATCTACGGCGGACGCCACCACGAGCTGATGAACGGCAACGCCGGCAAGGTGCTCACCTCCGGCGACGCCTGGAACGACGAGGACCTGTCCGCCGTGCGGCTCGACGACTCGGGCGCGGTGGCACTCCGTCAGGACGCCCGTCTGCTCGACCGGGTCTACCCGAGCGCCACGTCCGGCAGCACAGCGGCCTTCACCTATGAGGACCGCTCCCGCGACGGCTCGACCACGCTGACCTGGAACCCGGTGCCGAGTTCCCTGCCCAACGTGTCGCGGCTGGTGGGACCGGGCCAGTACGGCCTGCTGGTGTGGCGGTCGGGCAGCGGTGCGGCGCCCACCGAGCTGCACCTGCCCGCCACCTTCCCGACGGCGTCCACCACGGTCGTCTCCGACCTGGGCACGGGGTACGCGCCTCCCGCGTACACCTCCTCGACCCCGGTCGGCGTGGCACCCGAACCGGGCGGCACGGGCAGCCGGCGCCTGCTCCTCACGGACACCGATTCCGGCGTCCTGCACTACGCGCTGGTGACCAACGGGGCGACGGCACCCTCCGCGGACCTGCTGAGCGCGGCCGGGTCCGAGCTGGCGTCCTGGGCGGCGGCACACTTCTGACCGGAGGATCCGGTCTCCGGGGCGCGCACACCCCGGAGACCGAAACACCCGTGTCCGCGTCAACTCGACGCCGGACCGGTCCAGTCGGCCTGAACATGCCCGAGCCGGACGCGCTGCGGATGGTCGCCGACCGCGACGGAGGTGACCTTGCGCCCGGTCGCGAAGTCGATGGCCGTGACCTGGTCGGCGCCGCTCTCGGAGACCACGCAGTGCGTGCCGTCGCCGCTGACCGTGGCCCAGTAGGGCTTGGAGGCACTGACCAGCGGACCCTCCTGGAGGGTGGCGCGGTCGACCACCGTGGCGTAGTCGTCCATGGTGCCCGCGACGCACAGCTTGGTGCCGGCGGGGTTCATCGAAATGCCGTGGTGGCGCGAGTCGTTGACCCAGGTGGTGCGGTCCTCGCTGGTCGCCGGGTTCTTCGGCAGGGTCTTCATCCGGGTGATCTTGTCGGTGGCGACGTCGTACTCCAGGAAGCCGTTGAAGAACGAGACCTGGAAGTAGAGCTTCGACTCGTCCGGGGAGAAGACCGCGGGGCGGACCGCGTCGGAGAAGTCCTTGAGACCGAAGGCGTTCAGCCGGTCCCGCATGTCGATGGTCCTGACCTGCTTGTACGTCGTCGCGTCGACGACCGTGATGTGCCTGTCGCCCTTGGTCCAGTCCCAGATCGGGTCGTCGAGGGCGGTGTTGACGTCCCCGATGGCCATGTTCCAGATGTACTTGCCGTCCTTGGTGAAGATGTTCTCGTGCGGCTTGTCGCCCGTCGCGAACGAGCCCAGCTGCCTGCCGGTGTCGATGTCCAGCACGTGCACGGTGTTCGCGGTCGAGGCGGAGACCGCGACCCGGGTGCCGTCGGGCGAGACCGCCATGTGGTCGGACCGGTAACCGGACACGGGAAAACGCCAGTTGATCTTCCCGGTCGCCAGGTCGATCGACACGACGTCGGCGAAGCTCGGCCGGGAGACCACCACCGACCTGCCGTCCGGCGTGGAGTACATGTCGTCCGCGAACTGGTCGTGACCCTCGCCGACGCCGTTGCGGATGGCCATGAAGTAGATCCACTTGATCGGATCGGCGTTGATCTCGGCCATCCGGGCGTCCTTGTCCGGGACGACGTTGATCCGGCCTATTTTCGCGAAGTCGCCGGCCGACCTGATGACGTCCGCGGTGCCGTCCCAGTTGTTGCCGACGAACATCACCTCCCGCAGGGAGGCGGCGTCGGTCGCCGCCGTCGCGGCGGTCGCGGGAGCGGTGAAGGTCAGCACGAGGGCGGCGGCCACGGAGCAAAGGTGCCTGGGTCTGAAGGCAGGCATGACTGCTCTCTCCTCTGGGTGGGGTGTGGTGGGAGCGGGTGCCATGACAGGGCGCTGAATCTGAACACATGCGCATTCAGAGTTAACTTACTGAAAAGTAAGGTGGGGTGGCCTTCTCCACAAGACCGTGTGCACGACAAAATTGGCTTCCGGTGGGGGAGTTGGGGAACGGAGGGCACCGTGACGGGCAGGCTCAGGGCGCCGACCGGCCGCTACGCCGGCAAGTCCGCGCAGCAGCGCCAGGCGGAGCGCCGGCAGCGGTTCCTGGACGCGGCGCTGCGGCTCTTCGGTGACACGCCCGGCTTCCGCGCCACGACCGTCGCCTCCCTCAGCGAGGCCGCGGGCCTGTCCACCCGCCAGTTCTACGAGGAGTTCCGCACCCTCGAGGACGTCCTCGCCGCGCTGCACCTCCAGGTCAACGGCTGGGCCGAGACGGCGGTGCTGGCCGCGGGCACCGGCGCGGCGGGCCTGCCGCTCGCCGAGCGCGCCGCGGCGATCTTCCGTGCGTACGCGGCGAACGTCACCGCCGACCCGCGCCGCATCCGCATCACCTTCGTCGAGATCATCGGCGTCAGCCCGCGCCTGGAGGAGCAGCGCCTCGCGCGCCGTGCCCGCTGGGTCGAGCTGATCTGTGCCGAGGCGAAGGCGGCCGTCGCGCGCGGGGAGGCCGCTCCGCGCGACAACCGCATCGCGGCGGCCGCGTTCATCGGCAGCGTCAACGGCCTCCTCCACGACTGGAGCGCCGGGTGGGTGGACGCGACCCTGGACGAGGTGGTCGACGAACTGGTCCGGCAGCTGCTGGGGATCCTGCGTCCGAGCGGCTGGCCGGCGGAAGCCTGATCCCCGTGGCGGTCGTGCGCCGCCTCGGTGAACGGCTCCGCGGGGCCCACGCCGGGCGCGGTCACCGTCGCCCCGGTCCCCGGTCCCCGGTCGGTCCCCGGCGCCAACGGCGCCCGGGACGCGGGCGCCGCGAACGGCACCTCGCCCGTCCTGTGGACCCGCGACGGCGGCGACGACCAGAAGTGGTCCTGGACCTGACCCCGTTGCCCTGGGCCCTGTCGTCGAATCCCCGCCTGCCCGGCGACGCCGACGCCCCTCCCGCCGGGTGAGCGGGCCTGGGGCGCCCGTTGAC